>RHFA01000133.1 GCA_003724275.1 Thaumarchaeota archaeon S13 | reverse complement strand
CCAGGGGCGCCCCGGCGGCCCCCAATATGATAAAATAGGGCGGATCGGCGACGCGCGCGCGTGTCAGCCGAGCCCCAGATACCGCCGGCCCTGCGCGAGCAGGTCGGCAAGCTGCAGCAGATGCAGAACAGCCTGCAGGGCGTCATGGCCCAAAAGCAGCAGGTCGAGGTCGAGCGCCTCGAGATCGACAGGGCCCTAGAGGAGCTCAAAAAGGCCGGCGAGGGCGACACGGTCTACAAGCACGCCGGCTCGATACTCGTCAGGTCCACGCGCGACGCGCTAGTCGCCGAGCTCGAGGAGAGAAAGGAGCTCTCCTCGACGCGCCAGACGGTCCTCGCAAAGCAGGACGAGCGCCTGCGCGAGGGCCTAAAGGAGCAGGAGGCCAGGGTGACCGAGATGATACGCGCCATGCAGGCTCCCCCCGGCGGGGCGCCCGGCCAGCCCGCGCCGCCCCCAGCGCAGCCGCCGCAGGGCGGCGCGCAGCAGCGGCCCTGACATGGGCGCAGCCGGCGCCGCGGGGGCGCGGATCGTGGCAGACGAGCGCGAGCGCAAGAGCGGCATACCCGCGCTCCTCTCGAGGCTCGGCGCGCGGACAGAGTTTAGCACGCTGGTCACAGGCGACTATGTCGTGGCCGCCGAGACGGGCGTAGAGCGCAAGAGCGTGCGCGACCTCGTCTCTTCGGTCTTTGACGGCAGGCTGTACGACCAGTGCGAGAGGATGAGGGCAGAGTTTCGCCACCCCGTCGTCGTCGTCGAGGGCAGGTCCGAGGAGGCCGGCAGGCACGTGGACAACCCCCTCGTGTTTTACGGCGCGATCGCGCGCGTGGCCGTCGAGCTCGGCGTCTCTGTCGTCCAGACGCCCGGCGCGACGGACACGGCGAGGCTGCTCATGGCAATGGCGACCCGAAAGGGCGCCAGGCGCGGCGCGCTGCTCAAGAGGCAGCGCAAGAGGAGGGGCGCGAGCGTGCGCGAGCAGCAGCTCGGCACGCTGTGCAGCCTGCCCGGCGTGGGCGAAAAGATCGCATCGAGGATGCTCGAGAGGTTTGGCACGCCGGGGGCCGCGTTTGGCGCGACTGCCGCCGAGCTTGCGCGCGTCGAGGGCCTCGGCGCGGCGCGCGCGCGCAGGCTCCGCGCCGTCATGGGAACCCCCGCGCGGGCGCAGGCGGCGCGCGGCGTCCAGTCGAGCCTGGCCGCGCGCGACTAGCGGGCCGGCCTCCTCGACGCGGCCCCGCCGCACACGCGGCACGCGGGCTCTGTGCCCATGGCGCGCGAGCATGCGGAGCAGCGGCGCACCCAGCGGCGCGTCCCGCGCGTCCCGCGAGTCATCACCGGCACGACTGCCAGGCCCATGCGCTTTGCCACGTTGGAGACGGCATAGTCGTCAGTCACGAGCTCGCCGCGCAGCTCGGAGCACAGCGCAATTACGGACATGTCGGCCCTCGAGAGCGCGCCGGACTCGCCGGCCGAGCGGGCCGCGGCGCGCGCGGCGCCGAGCGCCTCGCCTGACGGGTCGGCCACGACGAGGCGCCGCGCGTCTATCAGCGCGTCGATCGCGCCGTGCGAGGACTTTATGTGGCGGACCTCGGCGTGGACCTCGCTCGTCGTGTGGAGCGTCCCCGAGGAGGCAAACGGCACGCCAGCATAGAACGCCGAGGCGTCAAGGACCCTAAAAGCCAAGCTTTTTCATCTGCCGCAGGCCTGACTTTTTGAGCCGCACAAACACGACGCGGTTGGCATGGCGCCTTATCGTGATGGCGTCGCCGGGCTCCACGGGCCTGACGACCTGCGCGTCCATGACGACGTTGCAGCCGTGCGAGCACCTGACCTCGATGCGCTCGTCTGGAACCACTATGGACTCTAGCCTGAACACCGGGGCGACCGGCGTTATTATCAGGACGTCAAGGGTCTCGTGCAGTATGGGGCCGCCCAGCGAGAACGAGTGGCCAGTCGAGCCGCTAGGAGTCGCGACGATGACGCCGTCCATCTTTTGCGTGACCGTGTCGTTCTGGAACCTGATCTCAAACTCGGACGTGCGCGTCAGGTTGGAGCGGCTGATGAATATCTCGTTGAGCGCCGGCGGGAGCTCGGCGCCGCCGGCCGACGCCGAGACGCGGACGCGCCGGTCAAGAAACGCCGCGCCGCGCCTGACCTGCCCTATGGCCGCCTCTATCCCGCCCATCGTCGTCTCGGAGAGTATGCCGCGGTTGCCCCCCACGTTGACGGCGAGTATCGGGACCTCCGAGTCCAGCGCGCGCGCGGCCCGCAGCGTGGTCCCGTCGCCGCCGAGCGTGATGAGCATGTCAAGGCCGGCGCCCCTCATGGAATCGACGTCCTCGGCGGCCGCGGCGGCCTCGGACGAGCCGAGCTTGCACACAATCCCGACCCTGTCAAGCCTCACGGGCGGCGCGGGCCGGCGCGCCTCAATTAAACCATCGCGGGCGCGCGCGGGGGCGCCGCGCCGGCCCACAGTTTAAACGGGGCAAAAATCCGCCGCGCGCGCGATGGTGGGAGAGCCCCCCGTCCTGGGCAGGGACGAGTATGAGGCAAAGTGCGACCAGATACTCGAGGACCCCGAGATACGCTTTTGCGGCTTTATAGGGGCCGACGCGGGCCTCATAGTGGGCAAGTTCAGGGAGGGCGAGGAGCCCATCGAGACCGACGAGAACAGGCGCAAGATGTACCACGACCTCGTCACGCGCATAACAAAGAGAAAGGTCTTTGACGCAAACCTCGGCCGCGTCAAGTACTCGGCGTCGCGCCGCGAGAGGGTCGTGATGATGAGCTTTCCCGTGGGCGACGACGTCGTCATGGTCATGGCCCAGCCGCGCGTCAACATTGACCGGACCGCCTACCGCATCATCGAAAAGCTCGGCAGCCAGTGGTCAGAGTTTTACGGAAAATAGAGAGTTGGGTGTGGGATCCTAGAACCCCTTTGGAAGAGTGCCGTGAGTCGCCGACTGTGCCGGTGCGGCCCTTTGCTGCTGCGCCTTTTCTCGCGCGAGCCTCTCGAGCTCTGCGCGCTCGGCCTGCTCCTGCTCGCGCCTTTTCAGGTATTCGGCCTCGTATGCCTCGAGGTCTGTCTGCTTGCCCCCCTGCGGCGGCGCCTGCTGCGCCTGCTGCGGCGGCGGCGACATTCCCTTTGGAAGGCTGCCTCGCGTCGATGACGGCGGTGGCGGCGGTGGCGGCGGCGCGCTTGCCTGCGCGGCGGCGCCCTCGACGCTCATGCCGTACGCAGTGAAGCGCTTGTCGGGCGGGTGGTACGCAAGCCTCTGCCTCGTAGCAAAGTACTGGTTTGAGGGCTGCGTGTATCCCGTGACGGTTGCCTTTTGCAGGTTCCAGTCAGACGTCGGAACCCTGCCGGTCGGCGCCGTGTTGCGCGCATAGTAGCGGCTCGGCGACGGCGTGTATCCCGTTATCTTTGCCCTCATCTCGCCAAACGTCTCCGTTATGGGAAAGTTCCTGTGCGCCTCCTCGATCGCCGCGGCGACCGTCGTCGGCGGCGCGCCGGCCTGCGCGCTCGCCTGCGGGGGCGGCGGCGGGGCCATGCCCTTTGGCAGGCTTC
>RHFA01000023.1 GCA_003724275.1 Thaumarchaeota archaeon S13 | reverse complement strand
ATAGTGTACATGCTCCAGGCATTCGGCGTGTATCTTGGGTATGGCTTTTCATGGTATTTTCGCGGGCCATACTGCACGTCTCTCGCCAGGGCGGGGTTTGAGCTCGAGCATGTTTACGACATGATTCCTGACGACGTGAGAGTAAAGCCGATTAACCCAAGGGCTCGTGACGGGCTAAAGAGGTGCATAAGGTTTCTCAGGAGCGTGATGGACGGGCCGGACGACCTTGACCGCATAGAGATCGCAGCATCCCTGCACCTGCTTGTGATCACGACATCGCTTGCAAAGCAGGACATATTCAGGCGCGTCAGGGAAAAGATGGACGTTCGCGGGGTCACTGACGACATGTGCGAGGAGATGTGGCGCAAGCTGCAAAAGGAGGGGCTGGTTCCTGACGAAAGGGTCTAGCGCCGTGGACAAGGCCTGGGGCGATCCTGACGCCAAAACTGACGCCAAGAGCATCAGCATAAATGCCAAGTTTAACAAACCCAGCAGAACCATAACTACCCTCACGGCCTACCAGCAGCATGCCGACCTTGCGCTGGCCGTGACGCTGCAGGACCTTGCAGAGTCCGGGCAGACGCTAGAGATGAACGAGCGCCCCGCATTTGCGCAAAACCCGGCAAGCGTGGTCAGGCTGTATCCCGAAAAGAGCAAGGAGCGGCTGATCACGCACGTGCTAAGGCAGTATGGTGGGCCATAGTGGCCCTAGAGGCCGTGTTGGGAAGCACAGTCGGCGCCATCCGGGCGTTCATGGATGGCATTTGGGATGACACAAGTCGAGCCGTCCTGCTCTCTGGTAGCAGGAATTGTCCTGTATTTTGTGTACAGTTGGGCAGATGGGCGCCGCGTGACCCAAAGCCTAGCCAGGGCGCTTCACTTTGAGCTTGAGGAAAACCAAAGGGAGCTTGTGAGCGCCCGGTTCAGTGGCCTGTCGCAGGCGAATCCCATAAGGATAGACGGCGTCTACAGGAGCCTCTTGGCGTCCGGCAACATACGCTACCTGCACAAGCACCAAGAGTCGCTCTACAGGCTGTATTCCATGAAAAGCTCGGACGATCCAAAGCTGCTAGACGCGCTAGAGGTCGCCATGGTGGGCGTGGGCGATGCCGCAAGCCCGTTTGTGCGCAAACGGCTAGCGGCCGCACGGCGCGCGCCCTAGGCCCCGCCGGCTACGGCAGACTTTACCTGTGAGCGGTACAGCGCGACGGCCTCCTCGCCGCTAGAGGCGTCCTCTGGCGACTTTTCCTCGCGCACCCTCCCAGTGAACTTTGGGAAGCGCAGCGCGAGGCCGTGGCCCTTCCTCACCGCGTCCATCGCGGCCAGGTGCGTCGGGCTGAGCGTGATCTCGGAGGCGACGATCTCGATTACGACCTCGGGGGCAAACCAGACGTCTGGCTCGAGGCCGCTCTCCACGCGCGCGTCGCGCCTCAGGACCACGCGCGGCGAGAGCAGCTGGTAGAGCCTGTCGAGGTCCTCGTCCGTAAACCCCGTGCCGACCTTGCATATGCTAGAGAACATGTCCCTGTCCGCGTCGTATGTCGCGAGGAGCAGCGTTCCGTACGAGCCGGTCCGGCGGCCCCTCCCGAAAAAGCCTCCGATCACTACGAGGTCGAGGCTGTCGCCGAGCTCGTTGCGGTACTCGCGCTTTAGCTTGAGCCAGTGGCTCCCTCTCGAGCCGGCCCTGTAAGGCGACTTGTGCGACTTGAGCATGATGCCCTCGCAGCCGGCGGCGATGCTCTCCTCGACAAAGTCTGCCATGGCCGCCGCGGTCCTCACGACCTCGCGCGGCATGCACCTGGCAAACCCGTCGCCATCTGGCCTCACAAGGGCCTCGAGGCGCTCGCGGCGCTCGGTGTACGCCTCGCCCATGGCGGGGACGCCGTCCATGTACAGCACGTCAAAAAAGTTGACGCTTATCGGGTACTTGAGGACCGCGCGGTCTATGCCGTGCTTTTTGCGCCTGTGCATGAGCTCCTGGAACGGCAAAAACTCTGTCCGGTCGGCGTTCATCGCGACGGCCTCGCCCTCGAGTATCGCCTCGGAGGCCCCTATGGCCTGCGGGGCCCGCTCGACAATGTCCGGGTAAAACTGCGTGATCTCCTCGTTGCTCCTCGAGAACACGCTCACGCGCCCGCCGCCCACGTGGACCTGCACGCGCTCGCCGTCGAGCTTGTACTCGGCGCTGCACTCGCCGCCCATCTTTGCGAGCGCGGCGGCCTCGTCCCTTGCGCGCTCGGCGAGCATTGGGCGCACTGGCCGGTGGACCTCGACGCCAAAGGCCTCGGCGCCGGCGGCGCCAGAGAGCGCGGCGGCCTCGGCGACGGAGCCGAGGTCGCTTGACACGTTGTACGCCGCCTCTATGGAAGCGCGCCCGTCGCGCGACCCCGTGTGCGCCACGGCAAGCGCGTCCATTATCGTGTTCTCGGCGACGCCGAGGCGCAGCGTGCCGAGGAGCAGCTTGAGTATGAACTTTGCCTCCGTCGCGTCGGCGTCGTTTAGCAGGCTGGACACGTACCTCACCTTTAGGTCCTGCGAGCGCGGGCCCTCGGCGCCGGCTATCTTCATCAGCGTGTCGTACACCCGCTCCACGGTAATGTCGGCGGCCGCCAGCGTGGACTGGGACTTTTTCTCCAGGATGACAGAGGCGGCGGCGCCAAGGTCCCCCTCCCTCTTGAAGGCGCGCTCAACGGCCGACGCCGGCTCCCCGGACGACCTTGCGATCGCCCTTACCGCCGACCTCTCGGCAATCCCGAGCTCGACGCCCTCGTAGCCCGGCCGCAGCCTTCCCTGTAGCATGTAGACGACCCTGGCCGTCACGTCCGGCGGCGTCTCCCTGAACAGCCCCACGAGTATGTCCGTAAGCTCGAGGCGGCCGGACGTGCCCTCCATCTTTCCAAACGCGCCTGACAGCGCTGAAAAGTCCATCTCCCCGCCCTAGACGTAGCGTATTATCGTGCGCCGCGCCTCGCCGACATCGGTGAGCACGGCAAAGTTGTGGAGGGGGTGCATGCGCCTGTACTGCCTCGCAAAGCTCAGCGCGACGTCCCTGCTGCGAAAGTGGGTCCGGATCCCCTCGACTGCCGTCTCGCGGCCAAAGACGTCAAAGGCGACGATCGCGTACGGTCCGCCCCGCCGGCGCGGCTGTATCCTCCTCATCCACGCGAGCACAAAGACAAAGATCACGCCGAGCATGACGATCTCCTCGGCCCCCTTGAAGAACGAGGCCATCACGGCGGGTATGTCCCTGCCAAAGAGTCCCACGAGTATGTGCGAGAGCGCGACGACGCCGAGCACCGAGGCGATCACGGACGGCAGCCCTGGACCCTTCACGCCCCCGCCGCAGGCGTGGTTTGCTTTTAACCTTTGCCGGACCGGCGCGGCGCGCGCAGGCGTGGCCGGCCCCCGGGGCCGGCGGGCGCGCCCCATGCGCGATGCCCTGCCCTGCTTAATATGGGCCAGGCCTGCAGGCCCCGTCATGCCAGCGGGGAAGGATCGCGGCGGCGGGAAGACAGCGCCGGAGGCCGAGGTAGCCAGGCTCCAAAAGGAGGCAATGTGGGAGGCCGAGG
>RHFA01000006.1 GCA_003724275.1 Thaumarchaeota archaeon S13 | reverse complement strand
ACCAGGTCATAGTGTGGGGACAGTTTCGCGCTATTGGCAGGGACGGCACTCCAGTCGATGTGGCAAACGCGGTTGTCTGCCTCTTTGACCGCAGAGATGACGGGACGCTCGCCGTTATCAGGCACACCGGGGTTGACGCGTGCCGTTTCACTGATCCAGGGGGCAGGTACGAGATTGCCGTCCCGTCGACTGACCCTGACGGAGATGGGGGCCCTGACATTGTGGCGCGCCTTCTCGCCTTTAACAATTTTGCGTCCGTTATCATCCTGGGATCAGGATCCGCGACGGCGTACAGATATGACACCCCTGTGCAGAGCGCCGACACGGCAGGGTTCTTGAACCTTCAATCCCGCACTCTGCCACCAACCCACCAGTTCAACTCTGCATACATAGCACTCTCAGAGATCACCGAGGCCCACGAGTTTTTCGAGTCAGAGTTTGGGTATGACGTCCCGCGCGTGTTTGTGACCTTTGGCCCGTCTGCTCTGTATTTCACGTCCGTGGAGCGAATAGAGCTTGCCGGCCCGGAGCCAGTCCTGTCGGGCCGCCCCACGGTCCTGCACGAGTACGGGCACCACGTCCACAGCAGCGTCTATGGCCAAAACCGGCTTCCCTACACAGAGCACTGTCGCCCGCACGTATTCCATGTCCCGTCCTCTGCATCGTGCGCATGGATAGAGGGATGGGCAAACTTTGTGCCCGCCCTAGTCGACGGCTCGCCCATAATCAACAGGAGCGGCATCACCACGTGGGACATCGAGTCGGGGCAGATTTTTGTCAATGACCGCCTGCGGCCGTTTGGGCACGGCGACGCCGTGGAGGGGCGCATATCGTCGCTTTTGTGGGATCTGCACGACTCTTCTCCCGAACGCGGTGACACCGTCTCGGGCGGGACGCAGATGATCTGGGACGCGTTCAGGGGCTCGACGCCGGCGTCCTCGGAGCTTCCGGCGGACACCGTACACGAGTTTAGGGACGACTGGGAGGCCAGGGGATACCCGAGCCTCGGCGAGGCCTTTGCGCTAAACACAATCCCGTCGCTCCCGCCGCAGCCGGCGTCGCTGACGGTGCACGCAGAGGCCGGAGGGGCGCCAAAGTCCGGCGCGGGGGAGCGCCACGCCTCGCCGGGCCAGTCCGTCGTCGTGACCCTTGGCCTCTCCGCGCCTGCGCCTGGCGGGGACGCCCCCACGGCGTCGTTCTTTGGGGGCGCGGCGTCCCCAATGTCGCCAGTGGGCAGCGGCGGCACGCTGTGGCGCTCGGCGCACGCGGTCACGCCGTCTACGCCCGAGGGAACCGCGGTGTTTCGGGTCATGGCGGCCGGGACCGAGTACACGCCGGCCTCCATAACGTCGGGGGGCAACGTGGCAGTCGACACGACTGCGCCGGCGCCAGAGGCAGAGTTTACGGGAAGCAGGTCTGTCGTGCTAGATTTCGGCGAGCCGCTCCTTTCTGCGTCCGTCGCGCCCTCGGCGTTTGCGGTCACGCCGGCCACGGGCACCGCGCCGCAGGTCACCGCGCTGCATGCGCCGGGATCGTCCAGGGTCATACTGGACCTGGACACGCCAGTGGCCTCCGGGACCCACGCCATAGCGGTTCCAGCGACCCTGACGGACATGGCGGGCAACGCCTACGCGGGAGGCGCGCTAACGGCGGCAAGCGCGCATTCCGGGGCAGTGGCGCCGTCCTACTCGGTCGACGCAGGCTCGATCAGGCCAACTTCGTCAGGGACAGAGATTGCAATAGAGTTCTCGCAGGGCGTCACGGGATCCACGTCCCCCGGCGAGTGGACTGTGGTTCCCTATGGCACTTCGAGAACGGAAATCTCTAGGTTGCCTGTGACATTTGTGTCTGTGGGCGGCTCTTTTGGCACAGGCTCGACAACAGTCACGGAAAAGATCACGCGTCTTGTCCTGCAGACAAACGTTCCAATGCCGCAAAGTGCTCTCTCACTTGACGTCAGGTACACGCCTGGTATGGGAAACAGCAACAGGCTCACGGGCGAGGCGACCCTGCAGGATAGCGGGACGCCGGCGCAGGAGGATCGTGCAGGCTTTCGGGGAATCTCCGTGGAGGCCAGGTTTGTCGACCCGCGGACTGTCCGCCTCTCGCTTGACCGTCCGCTGGCGCACTCGGGCGGCCCGCTACCGTTTGTCGACTCGGAAAAGCATGTTGCCCCTAGCGGCTCAATGTTAAACCCTGTTCGGGGAACCCTGGGGTTCCGCGGGGCCGTCACGGCCGGACTCTCGCCAACGCTTGGAGACACGGTGGTAGAGTACGAGCCGGGCTCTAGGGACGTGACGCTCCACTCGTCAAGGCCGGCAGCAGCGTCAGCCACGCACCACGTGGTGCTTCCCCCGGGAAACGCCCTCACGTCAATCTCAAACTATGGTCCGCTGCGCCTTGCCGCGATCCAGGGCGAGGGGTATTCTGGACCGCTCCTTCCGAGAGGAGACCTGGCGGCCTCCAACATGGACACGTCGGGCCCGCGCATACTGTCGGCGTACATTGACACCCGCATCAGCAGCTTTGCAATAGTCTTCACAAAGCCCCTGGACGCCGAATCTCTGCCTAGCGCACAGTTCAGAATCACCCCGTCAGGATCTACAGAAAACATGTTCAACGGGTTTTACGGATACATTCCCGGCTCGCTCCGCCTTGACCTGCAGTATCAGCAGACGTCCAGCGCCGAGCACACCGCCACAATCCCCGCCAGCATAAGGGGAGAGAACGGCGTGCCCGTCTCTGGCCCCCTGTCCGTCAGTGCCATCCCGTCATCGTCCCCCAAGCCGGGCATAGAGTCTGCGGAGTTTGTGTCTTCCAGGGAGCTCACGGTTGGCCTGAGCCGGCCAATAGACCCCGCGTCCGCCGAATACGTGACCGTCTCCGGGCTGGGCGCCGTCACGCAAGAGTACGGGCCGCGATCCCTGGACGTGACGCTGCGCACCGAGAGGCCTGCCGCCAACGGGGCCACCCACACGGTGAGCCTCCTCTCGGGCATTCGCGACTATACCGGGGCGCAGTTCTTTGGCGGGACACTGGGCACCGTCGCGACGCGTGGCGCCACGTACACGGCGCCTGCCGACACCACGCCGCCGGCCGTGATCACGGCCTGGACAATCTCTGGCACCCCCGACAGCATACGCGTCCTCTTTGACGAGGACCTCTCGTCCCCCGCAACGTCAGAGTTTGCCGTGAGGCGCGTGGGCACGTCGGCCGACCTTGAGATCACCGCCTCCTATGACGCGCTGGGCGAGGGAGGGTCCAGCAGGGTGGACCTTGGCCTAGGGAATCACAAGCTCCTAGAGGGAGCGCGATACAGGGTCACGGTGCCGCCCGTCTCTGACGGGTCCAACACGTCAGAGCGGACGACCGTGACGGTGGAGCGCTCTAGCGCGCCTGCGGCGCTTGATGCCGAGTTTACGGGACGCAACTCGCTGCGCCTGGGCGTCAGCGAGCCGCTTGACCCGGATACTGTGGGCGGCATTACCGTGGTCGGCCTCGGGGACGTGGCCATAGAGTACGCGCGCGGCTCTACGGACGTGTTCCTGCGCACGGCAGGCTTCCCCGTCGACGGCATGGCATACGAGATCCGCGTGCCGGCGTCA
>RHFA01000025.1 GCA_003724275.1 Thaumarchaeota archaeon S13 | reverse complement strand
AGGCCATCCTGCAGGACGCCTGCCCGAGGGGCCTGCCGTACCTGCACCACTACCTCCGCGTGGTCTCGGTGAGCATCGACGACTTTGAGGCCGCCTGCGGACACTTTGGCCTGCGCGGAGTCCTGAGGAACATTTCAGGCGAGGAGATATCCGCGGAGATCCGAGCGCGCAGGGAGCGCGGCGCCGAGCCGTCGACGGGCCTGCTGCCGGTGTTCCTTGACGAGCGGTTCCCCAGGGAAGAGGCCGACGCGCGCATTGCCATAGTGCAGAGGCGCATTGCAGAGGCGAGGGCCGCCAGGATCCCGGCGCCCGCGCGCGCATAGCGCCTCTACCTCGCGGCGACCTCTGCATAGAGCCTGCCGTACTCTGGCGCCAATATCTCCGGCGAAAACCTCTCGACGACGCGCCTTTTTGCCTCGGCGGCCAGGCGGCGCGCCAGCGCGCCGTCATCTAGCAGCGAGTTTGCCGCCGCGGCGAGCGCGCTCGCATCGCCAGGCGGCACGAGGAGGCCGGTCTGGCCGTGCTCTATGATCTCGGGTATGCCGCCGGCGTCCGAGCCGACTGTGGGCACGCCGAGATAGTGGGCCTCCTTTGTCGCGTTTGGTATGCTCTCGTCAAGGGACGGCTGGACAAAGACGTCCGAGGCGGCGAGCCTGGCCATCGCCTCGCCCCACGGCGAGGACGTGACGTACAGGACGCGCGCCCTGATGGACGCCTCGGCCTCGCGCAGGACGCCGACCCCCTTTTCGGGGCTGTCGCGCCCGACGTACGCCACGGCCGGCCCGCCGCCGCGCGGCGCGGGCCGGACCGAGGCGAGGCGCGCCGTGTCAAGCGGCCCGAGGATTACCCTCGGCGAGACGCCGAGCCTGGCCTCATAGCGCCGCCTCGTGTCCTCCGAGTCCGTCGTTAGCGCGTCGGCCCATGCGAGCGCGCGCGGCTCTAGTGCCGAGACGGCCCTGTGCGCCGCGCCGGGGTGTATCATGCCAAACTGCTCCGAATAGACGCCGCCGAGCGTGAGGACGCGCCGCCGCGCGCGCGCCGCGCGCATCGCCGGTGCCGCCGGCATGCCAAAGGCGTGGACAATGTCGTGCCTTTTCCTGCCGAGCGCGGCCTTGAGGGACGACGCCACTGCAAACGTCGCCTGTGCGGCGTTTTTCGCGCGCACGTACGGCGCGCGCAAGAGCTCGACGTCATGGCCGGCCCCGCGCATCATCGCGGCGACCTGGGCCGCGTACGAGCCCGTGCCTCCCGTGTATCGCGAGGCGACATAGAGTATCCTCAACGCGCGGCCCCCCAAACCCCGCGCGCAATGCCGCGCACCAGCGCGCGCGTGGCAGGATCCACGGCGCACGTGAGGGCGACGTACGCCGCGGTTCCCGCGGCGGCCAGCGCGGCGACGGCCGGCGCAATCGCAGTCGCCCCAGAGAGGCCGCCAGTCAGCGGGCCGGACGCGGCGTGGACCGCGCCAAAGGCCGCCGCCGCGCACGCGGCATGGACCGCCGCGCGCCTCGCGTCGACGAGGGCAAACTCGCGCCTCGCGATCGCGCAGACGTGCGCAAAGTGCGGGACCTGCATGGCCAGGGCCAGGCCCGCCCACGCCATAACGAGGCCCGCGTCGCCGGTTCCCGACGCCGCGAGCGCCGCTAGCGTGACTGCAAGCGCGGCAAGGTACGCCGCGCGCTGCATGATGATGAGCCCCGGCACCGAAAAGAGGCGGCTCCTGGCCAGGCCCGCGGCGCCGGCCCCCTCGGCGTCGGCCCCCTCGACTCCGGCGAGCGCGCGCGAGAGGACGTTTGCCACGGTCCGCATCGAGACGACGGCGGCGACCATGGGCACGGCGAGCGCCGCGGCGGCATACCCCTCGCCTAGCGCGCGCATCGCCGGCACTGCCAGGGCCGAGGCCATTGCGGACAGGGCAAACATTGCGTACAGGACCAGCGAGAGGCTCTCGCGCACTGCCCCGCGCGGCCCGCCGGCCAGCAGGCTGGGATAGAGCGCCGAGCCGGCCCTCTCGGCGTGCGCGGCGATGAGGGCCACGGTCCGCGCGGCGACCCAGTACGCCACGCCGCCCAGCGAGCCCGTGACTATGGTAAAGACGATAACGTCAGACCTCGAGAGCGCCGGCACGAGGCCGTGCCACGCCGGAATCCATGACATCCGCAGCCACCTGCGCGCGCGCGCCCACTCGATCGCCCCGCCGAGGCGCGCGCGCGAGACGCACGCGAGGATCGCCGCGCCTGCGGCCGAGCCGGCCAGCGCTGACACGATCGCGCCCTCGAGGCCCATGCCCATGTGCGTGACGAGGGCCAGCGCGAGGGCGACCTTTGCGGCCGAGCCGGCGGCGACTGCGCACTCTACGGCGTGCGGGGCGTGCGAGAGCGTGACTGACGCGACGGCGCGGCGGGCCATCTCGGCGGGCACGATGGCCGCGGCCAGGGCGATCGACGCGGCGTCCACGCCCTGCGGCGAGAGCGCGTACGACATTGCGACGTATGCCGCCGCCGCCGCGCCCGAGAGGGCCGCGCTCGCCGAGAGCGCCGTGCGGCCGGCGGCCTCTCCCCTAGAGCACTCGCGCGCGGCCCAGTACGAGACGACGGGGTCGGCTAGCATTGCGTACGCCATCAGCGCCCAGACGGCGCCCCACGCGCCATACCCCTCGGCGGGCAGGCCGCGCGCGACGATCACGCCAAAGGCGAGGCCCAGGCCCAGCGTTAGGGTCCCGGCCCCCAGCGAGACCAGGCCAGAGTGCGTCACGCGTATCCCCGACACTGCGCGCCGCCGCCGCGCCGCCGGGCTATAAGTTAGCGCGCGGCGCGCCTTTTATGGACGCGGCCCTGCGGCCCTGCCGTGGCCGGCGCGCCTGCCGGGCTTTTATGGCCGCCCTAGCCGGCCTGGGCACGAAACGCCGGGCCCTGGCATGCGCCAGGGGCGCACTCTGGCCCGATTTTGGCGCACGAGTTAAATGCCTCGTGTCCGGCGCGCCCCACAGTGGACACGGACGAGCACGCTACAGCGCGAGTTCGCGCCATAATGGAAGAGGCGCGGCGCCGGCCGGCCGGCACGGGAGAGAGGCGCCCCGTAAGGGTGGAGGGCATCACGCGCCACCTAGAGCGCGCGAACATAGAGTGCAACCTGCGCGTCTCGTGCCCACGGGGCCTAAACTACCTGTACCACACGCTCCACATGGACATGGTGGACGTGGGCGACTTTGAGGCCGCGTGCGACCACTTTGGCCTGAGGGGCGTTCTCAAGGAGATCACGTACCGGCAGGTAGAGGAGGAGATGCGCGCGCGCAGGGAGCGCGGCGACGCGCCGTCCACCGGCTCGCTTCCCATGTTCCTGGACGAGATCATGCCAAGGGAGATGGCCGACGCGCGGGTCGCGATAGTAGAGAGGCGCATAGCCGAGGCGAGGGCGGGGACGGCCGCGGCGCCAGAAACCCCGCCTGCGGCGTAGCGGCTCGCGTCCGCAGGCCACACGCGCCACACGCACGGCTCCGCCAGCCGCGCCATGGCGGGCGGCGGCGGGGAATGCCTTGGCATGGAATTCCCGCAGCCTGCCCGGCGCCGGCCTGGGCATGGGTTATATGCCTCGTGTCCGGCGCGCCCCGCAGTGGACACGGACGAGTACATTGCCGCGCGAGTTCGCGCCATAATGGAAGAGGCGCGGCGCAGGCCGGCCGGCACGGGAGAGAGGCGGCCCGTGAG
>RHFA01000124.1 GCA_003724275.1 Thaumarchaeota archaeon S13 | reverse complement strand
CGCCGAGAGGACCGCCACGGGTGCGCCGTCGGCGGCGACGGGGTGCGGCGGCGACGTGGATGGCAGCGGGTCGGCGCCGCCCCCAAGCGGGGATCCTAGCTGGGCCGTGTCGTGCGAGGAGCCCAGAGTAGGCGGGTTCACCGCATAGCGAACCTCTGGCGTCGCAAGCGATGACGAGAGGGCGGCGTGGGCGAGCCTGATGGTCGCCTCTCCCGAGCCGGGCCGCGCCGGCAGGACCGTGACGTCCGCAGTGGACGGCGCGGCTGACGACGAGCCGACGACATACCCGACTCCCGTGACTGCGCGTTCGGCGCCGTCCTCCACGACTGTCCAGTGGGCCGCGGCAGTCGTGCCGCCAAAAAAGTCCTCGAGGCCCGATATCGTCACGTCCGTGCGCGTCGGCGAGACGGTCCTCGCGCCGCTGACGTACGGGCCGGCCGTGTATATCGCGTCCACGCCGCCGGCGGGCACGGAGAGGCCGTCGGCGGCAGTTATCGTGCCGGCAGCTATGGTGACCCTGTACGCGCCGCCCGAGGTCGCCGCCGCTACTGTCAGCGTGAGGCGCGTGGCCGGCGAGGCCGCCGTGGGCCGCTCGGTGACCGGCGCGTCCACCGCCGTCGCGCCGGCCAGCCGCACGCGCATCGTCTCTGGCGCCGAGACGGCCGGCGTGTCGAGGCCCACGAGTATCGTCGTGGGCCCGTCAAAGCGCGCCCCCGTTATGGCCGGCGCGGCGGGGAGCGCCTCGGCGAAGGTCTGCGCGTCGAGGCGCACGCCGCTGGCGGCCAGGCGGCCGGCAAACCTGTCGTCGTATGACGTGTGGGCCGGCGGCGAGTATGACACGGCGCGCGGCCCGTCGCCGGTGATCGCCGCGTGAGTCAGCGTGACCCAGCGCGTCGTGTCATCGACGTGGTCGCGGATCTCGGGCGTGACGATCGAGCCGAGGTGTCCCCCCGCCGCGCCAGTCGCCGCCGTCGCCGTCCCCCCGGCCGGCCCGACTGTCCAGTGGGCCGCGGCCGTCGTGCCGGCGACGCGCCTGTCGAGCATTACGGCCGTCTGCGTGTCTGATATGCGCTCGAGGCCGGCGATCACGGGCCTCGCCGCGGCGTTGGGCGCCGCCACGGCGCCGTCAGTCGCAGAGTCGGCAATGCCCACGTATTCCAGGTGGTCAGTGGCCAGTATGCCGCTTGCCGTGAACGTCAGCGTGGACCCAGAGAGCGACGCGCGCGATATCGTGACCTCCGACGCCGACGCGGTTCCCGCAGGGGCCCGCCAGACGGTGAGGCCCTCAAGCGAGGCCGGATCCGGCGCCTCGGTGAAGGACTGCGTTATCACGGACCCCGACACCGAGTGCGCGCCGGCCGGCGCCGGCGGGAGGCCGTCGAGGACCGGTATCGGCGAGCGCAGCGGTATGAGGCCCGTTGGGCCGGACGCTATCTGGGCGGCGCGCATGGGCACATAGTCGCGGTAACCGCTGTCGCGGAGCCTGTCGAGGTCCATGTCGATGGCGCGAAATATTCCAGGCGGGTACCGGCCTAGCAGCAGTGTTGGGCTGTCCACGGCGCTCCACTCCACAAGGTACCTGTTCCAGAACGCGTCGGTCCTTGTCGCGGACTCTGGACCCATCCCCTGCGCGCGGTTTAGGCTGCGCGGCGAGAGGACGAGCTCGTCGTCAAAGTGCGGGTTTAGGACCGGCGGGGGCGAGTTGGAGCTCACTTGGGGCGACAGGGCGTCGAGCGCGGCCCCGGTGCACGACTCGCAGTATGTCGTGCGGACCGAGGTCTCCCCGGGACCATCGTGAAAGTCGCCGAGGCGCGGATAGTACCCAGTCCAGCCTGAACGGGCATGCTCGCGCCAGTGCGTCACGCCAACGTCCTCGCTAAACTCGACCACGATGCGGTCGGGCATGCTGCCATCTGGCGAGGAGGACGCGGTCCGCGCCGTCATGCCGACTTGCAGCGAGCCGTCAAGAAGGTAGGCGCACGAGCGCACGCCGGGGACGGTGCCGGGGATTGACGGGTCAGAGTCCGGCTCGTATATGACGTGGATGCGCGAGGACGTGTCCTCGGGCGCCTCGTGCGCGACGAGGGCCAGCGTGCCGCCGCGGACCGAGATGACCTCGAGCATGGCCAGCTGCCTGCCAGAGTCGCCGACGCGCCGGCACTCAGAGTCGACTGCGCCGGCATCGCCCTCTATCAGGGTCCACTCGGAGGCGTCAAGCGGCGCCGAGAGCGTCGCGTGCTCCCCAAAGGCCGGCGAAAAGCGCAGCCGGGATATCTGGGCCTCCCGCTCGGCGAGGGCCATGCGCGTCGCATCCGAGATTGAGGTAAACTCGCGGCGCAGCAGGTTGTTGGTCTCGATTGGCCCCTGCTCGCCGTACGGCACGCCAAAGAGATAGTCCGTCGTCTGCGGTGGCCGCGCCTCGGTCAGGACGTGGTTGCCCTCGTGGGCGTGCGCAGGGGCCACAGCCGAGATCGCGGCGATCGCCACGACTAGCGCCATCACTGGCAGCCGCATCGGGCATGCGCGCGTGCGGGCGTATATAACCATATTTCCCAAACTGTGGCTCCGGACCCCCCCCCCCGGCGGCCTTTGGGCCGGGAGGGGGCCCGATTGGTTAATAGCCCCCTGCGCCTGCCCCTGCCGCCGATGGCAGCAAGAGCCGAGCCCGGGGCGGACAATCCCCTGGCCCTCGAGTACGCGGTAGGCGAGACAAAGCGGTATGCCGCAAGGATCGCAAAGGACCCGACGGCGTGCCCCATGTTCCCCGTGGTGAACGAGTACAATGGGTTTGCCGAGACGCTCTGCTATGTGCAGGGGTACCTAGCCGGCCTAGTCGCCTCGACTGGCCAGAGGCCCACAAAGGCCGAGATGGACGAGCTTGTGTACGACACGCTGAACGACCCAAAGGTGGGCGACATGGCCACAAACATGCAGGCCGACGCAGAACCCGTCGACATGCTCTGCCCGCCGCGCGAGTTCTGAGCGTTCGGGCGGCTCCCCCGCAAGCTGTTATAGGCCCTCGATCCGGCGCCTGCCGCGATGGCAGGGTCGACGGTCGTGAGGTTTGGCGACGCCTTTAGCTATAGCGACATGGCAACGCAGCGCCTGTTTGGCGGCTTGGCCAGCGTGGTGGTCCTTGAGGGCTTTGAGAGGTGCCCAGAGGCCGCAAGCAGGGACACGATCGCCATGGTGCCCGTCTACAGCGCCGCAAACAAAAAGATCGCCTGCGCAGACTGTTCCCGTGATGGAGAGGGCCGAGGCACTGGGCCTGCGCATAGTCGCCACGCTAGAGTTCCCCGTGGACCACGTGCTGGCCTCCTTTGGGAGGCTCGAGGAGATCAAGATCGTGTACTCAAAGGAGGAGGCGCACGTGCAGTGCACGGGGTTCCTGGACAGCCATGGGCTGAAGCGCTCCACCTTCGTTCCGGCCAGCCGGGCTCCGCTAAGCACGGCCGGCGCCGCGAGGTACGTGTCGGACAGGCGGGTCCGTTCCATCGCGGCGATCTGCAGCGAGGAGGCCGCCGCGCACTATGGCGTGCCAGTTGTGCGCAGGAGCATCGCAGACTCGCCGAACAACCGCACGGTGTTTCACGCGTACGCCAGGGCCGACGCGAGGGTTCCCGAGGGCCTTGCAGGGGCCGCGCGGCGCGCCGGCGGGCAGTAGCGCGCGAACCCGGCCTGGGATGCCAGAATCTCCGCGCCGCGCACGGCCGCCGGCG
>RHFA01000112.1 GCA_003724275.1 Thaumarchaeota archaeon S13 | reverse complement strand
CCCCGCGCTCGTCGCGCGCGCGCGGGGCGGCCAGGCGATCGGCGTGGGCCGACTCTAGCTCGGCGCGGACCGCCGAGGGCGTCATCGCGTTGACCTCAGAGGCGATCCGCGCCGCCTCTGGGGCGATCTCGCCGGCGCGCGATCGCAGCGCGGGGACCTCGCCGAGGAGCTTTGAGACGATGATTCCGGCGCTCGTCTTGCCGTGCTCTAGGGCGTTTTGCAGCGCAATCCCGCGCGCGCGCGCGGCCGTCTCGCCGTCCACCCTCACGACCTCCGGTCCACAATGCGCCCCATGAGCGAGACTAGCGCGGCGGCCTGCGGCGTGGACGCGTGGGGCCGCAGCGCCGCGCGCGCGGCGGCGGCATGCCTGGCGGCCTCGGCGCGCGCGGCGGCCTCGGCGCCAGAGTCCCTCATCGCGGCGACTGCGCGGCGCAGCGCGGGGGCGCTCGCGCGCGGGTGCCCGAGGCACGCGCGTATGGCGCGCGCGTCGGCCCCGCGCGCCGAGCGGAGGGCCAGCAGTATGGGCAGGGACTTTTTGCCCTCGCGAATGTCGTTTCCGACGGGCTTTTTTGACACGCCGGGGTCCCCCATCGCGCCTATAATGTCGTCTGTTATCTGGAACGCGACTCCGAGGCTGCGCCCAAAGCGCGAGACGGCCCGCACGTCTCGCTCGCTCGCGCCCGCTGATATCGCGCCCATGGCGCATGCGGCCTCGAACAGCGCCGAGGTCTTTTTCTCGACCATCTCGACATACTCTGCCCTGGCCGGCATGCCGCGCCGCGCCGCCATGGCAATGTCCATCATCTGGCCCTCGCAGACCCTCACGCACGCCGGCGCGAGTGCCCCGAGGAGGCGGGCCCTCGTGCGCTCGTCTAGGGACGGCGAGGACACCTGCGCAAAGGCCCCCGAAAAGAGTACGTCGCCGGCGAGTATGGCCACGGGCAGGCCAAACCTGCTGTGGACCGTGCTCACGCCGTGGCGCACGGGGTCGTTGTCCATAATGTCGTCGTGCACGAGCGTAAAGTTGTGGACCATCTCTATTGCGGCTGCCGCCGGCATTGCCGCGGCGCGCGCCCCGCCGAGCATCTCGCAGCACTCGAGCGCCAGGTGGGGCCGCAGCCTCTTGCCGCCGCTGGCGATGAGGTGGTGCGCGGCGCGGTAGAGCGCGTGGGGCCGGCCGCGCGAGGCGCGGCGCAGGCGCGCATTGACGGCCGCGGCGTCGCGGGCCAGAGCGTCGCGGCGCGTCATGCCCCGACCATCCTCCACGCCGAGTCGCCCATGTGGGCCCGCACGCCGGCGCGGGCCGCCTCGCGGATATCCGCCTCGGCCCACGGGTCCAGGACGTCCGGGTGCGGCGCCTCGCCGACCAGCCAGATGGCCGCGAGCATCCACGGGCAGTAGGCGCTCGCGTCATCGCGGACCCTGCGCGCGAGCTCGCGCGGGCCCGCCCAGGACACCTCGGATATCTCGGCGGCCGCCGGCGCCGGCGCGGCGCCGCCCTTGAGCGTGCCCACGAGCGTCGCGCAGACCTCGTTCTCTGTCCCCACGTCGAGGTACCCTGCGCGATACACAAACTTGAAGAGGTACTCCATCTCGCACGACACGCCGAGCTCGTCGGGCATGCGCCTCTGCGCGGCGGCCACGTACCCCTCGCCGGGCCGCGGGTGGCTCGCAAACGTCGCGTCCCAGACGCCTGGCCAGAGCATCTTTGGCGCGCTGCGCCGCGCGAGCAGCAGCCTCGACTCTGCGTCGAGTATGAGCGCGGTGAACGCGCGGTGCAGGCGGCCCGCGCCGGCGTGGCACTCTAGCTTGCCGGCGGTCCCGACCTCGCGGTCCTCCTCGTCAACTAGAACGAGCTGCTCTTCCTCCAACCCTTCTCCCCCTGATGAGCGTTCCCTGGTGGCCCTTGCCGGCGACGGCGGCGGTGATGCGGCCAGGGCGGTTGCCGTTTACGACAAAGACGTCAATGCCCGCGCGCGCGATGCGCGCCGACTCGGCGAGCTTGCGCGCCATGCCGCCCGTGACGTCCATGCCGGCGTCCCCCGTCGAGACGCCCTGGCCCGCGCGCATCTCGGGGACGACCTCGCGCGAGGACGGGTCAGAGTACACGCCGTCTGCGTTTAGCGCAAAGACGCACAGGCGCGGGCGCACGGCGAGGGCGACCATTGACATTATGCGGTCGCCAGACAGTATGAACGACCTGCGCCCGCCGGCCCAGAGCGCGTCGCCGTACGTGACGGGCATCCACCCCGCCTCGGCCACCCTTGCCATGTCGCGGATCGCCGCCGTGTCAGCGCGCGTCCTGCGCATGATCGACGAGGGCGCAAGCGGGTAGGGGCTCGCGCCGGCGCGGAGGAGCGCGCCGGTGACGATCGCGCCGAGCCTGGCCATCGAGTCCTTGACCGTCGCGACGCCGCGCGCGTCATACTCGTCGGCGCGCGTGTGCATGTCGTGGCGGACCGACCAATAGTGGCCAAACGAGCCGCCGCCGTGGACCGCGATGACGGGCTCGCGCAGGCCGGCAAGGGCCGAGGCGAGCGCGCGTATGGAGGCCCTGCGCGGCGTGAGCGGGCGGGCCTTGTCGGTTATGACCGAGCCGCCGAGCTTGACGAGTATCACGGCGCGCCGCGCCGCGCGGCTCGGTTATAAAGTTGGCAGGTGCTGCGTGGCTACGGATGCCTCACTGGGGGTCTCATAGGAGGCATGTGCTAGAATCCAGTCCGGGGCGCGTCACGAACTCATGGGCGGACGCACGCATATTACCCGTGCCTTGCTACTGCACGTAGGATTGGTCGCCGGGATCTCTGCCTCGTAGAGCCTCGAGGATCTTCTTTAGCGTGTCTAGTATAACCTCGTTTTGCGTGACCGCTCTTGTAGCTAAACCCAGTGTTTCTTGCATATTCACGAACAACCCTGTATCCATCCATTGCTTGTAATGAGTGTTGAGAATTTGTAGCGTTGTGTCGATTATATTGTTTGGAATTCCAGCATCGTGCATGTACTCTCGTAGGACAGCAGGCGGCATACCTCGTGCATATTCATTGAGCAGAGTGTTAGTGGCTAATAGCGTTGAACGGGTTGCTTGCGTTGACAGTCCAAGTTTTTTTGAAATTGCGAGTTCATCTTTGCCATTGCGTCTCCATTCGTCAACAATTTTCGGGTACATGGATACAAACTCTTCGCCAATAGACCGTATTACGACTTTAAGTGTATACACCGGGGTTGGAGCCTTGTCAATTAGTGAATCTACGAGTATGGCAGAGTTTGCCCCGTCTAGGCCAAGCTCTACGAGGCCATCAACAATTTGATGTTTCTCGTGTAAAGCCATTTTGTTCATTATGGCAGCCCAAAGTGCGCTCAGGTTTTGTCCGTGAGCAGGAGAGAGGCTCACGGGCGCAGTCAGTACACTTATTCGATCAGCATCACGGAGTGATAAAAAGTACAGAATTGATTTTTTTATTTCGTTCTCAAATTCATCGCCAAAGAGAGTCATTTCGAAAGCAGGCCGTCAATTCTAGCTATCAGCATGTCGATTTTAATGTTATGCAGCTGCTTGCTTATGTCAACCGGAACATTGTAGTTGGGGGAATCCCAAATGCCCATATGTCTTGTGTTCACAAAATAACCTTGATGACTCCAGTTCCATGTGGGCGCCTCATAGAGATCCTTATCGGAGCCCCATACGGCGCTAACGCCTCCTCCACGACTGCCGTCCTTGGCCATCAGGCACCCCCCCTCAGGAA
>RHFA01000067.1 GCA_003724275.1 Thaumarchaeota archaeon S13 | reverse complement strand
TCAATAGACGGCAAAAGTGTGCCTATTCGCTTATCGCGGTGTCGTAAAAGCTTTTCAGACATAGTCATATCCTAACATTCACAGGGGTTATCTAGTATTGTTGGAGGCAGTGCAATAACTGGCAAGAACGCTGCCATGACACACTTGCGTGATTTAGCTAGGCATGACTGCCGACAAGCGACTGGCCTCAGAATGTGCCCGGGGTGCCTACACTTGGGCGTTTTTACACACGCCAGCGGGCTTGGCCTAGCATGGCTTTTAAGTGGCGGCATGCGCGGCTCCGCCGTGATCGCCAGGATTGCCGTGGCCGCCGCTGCCATCCTCGCCGCCGCGCTTGCCGCCACGTCGGCGGCCCAGGAGGACGAGCCCACGCTCCGCGAGGTCGCGCAGGTCCTGGTCAACGCCGCAGGCACGGGCAACACGACCGTCTCGGTCACGCTCCAGAGCACGAGCACGGCCGACATACGCCTGCCCGACGCCCTGGCGGGGCGGATCGGGGCCGACGACCGCATTGCGTACGTCGTGCTGACCAACGAGGACTCGTGCGTCCCGGGCGTCGTCGACGAGTCGTGCATTGTCGTCAGCTCGCTGCGGAGCGGCGAGTGGGAGGGCATCGACGCCGTGCAGGCCGGAGCGCGCGAGATAGGCGACTCGTACATTGGCGAGCTCAACGACGCCTTTGGCACGCGGGCCACGTTCCACTCTGTCTACATACACCACAGCGAGGAGGCGCGCCTCGCGCAGGCCTCGGACAGGCGCATAGTCTCGGCCGTCTACACGATGCCGCACGAGCACACGGCCTCACTGCACGCAAAGGTGGGCGGCATCATACTCTCGCGCGAGATACGCGAGGGCGGCGGGTTTTACGAGGCGTCGCGGCGCATAGTGCCCCTTGACGGATCGCAGATGCTAGTCTCGGCGACGCCAGTGGCCGGCGCGACGCTCATGCAGGTCAGGGTGTCAGCCATGCTAGGGGGCGCCGAGGCAGGCACCGTCGACCCCCTTGCGCTCCTTCCGTTTGACACGCTAGAGCGATCGCGCGTGTTTGCGCAGGGCTCTAGCCCGCTGGGATCCCTGGTTCGCGCCATCGTGGTCCCGGAAGAGCCCTCGCGCGTGGCCTCCTCCGAGACGGCGCTGCTGCCGACGGTCATCATCAACGGCGAGCTGCTTCCCTCGGCAGTCGGACACGCCGGCTGGGTCTTTGACCCCGTCTCCGGCCCCGTGATAGAGGGGAGGTTTTTGTTTGGCGGCCTCTCCGAGGTAGAGGAGGGCGAGCTCGCCTTCACCACGGTGCCGCTTGACGGGCCCGGCGATCCAGAGCCGGAGCAGCCGGCGCCTCCCATAGAGCCAGTCCCGCCGGCATCTGCGCAGGACGCCATGGCGTGGCTGCCGTACGCGGGACTCACCGCGGCCGTCGGAGCCGGCGCGGCTCTCTATGCGATATGGAGGAGGCGCTAGAGGAGGAGGACCGCGGCGGCAAAGACCGTGGTCCACTTGCCGTCACGGTTTCCCTTTGCCGTCTGTGTCACGTTTGACGTCTTGTATATCTGGCCAGATATGGTCCACTGTTGCCTCTTTTCGTCCCAGCTCTTGTCAATGTCGAACTTTATCCCGAGCGAGGAGGCGAGCATCTGCGCGGCGACGTCCTCGGCATAGTCGCCTGCCTGCTTTTCGTTCTGGCCAAACGAGTCATACTCGGAGAGGTAGCCATAGCGGTTCTTGTCCTTTGGCTGCGCGACGCCTACGGACGCCGCGCAGAGGCGGTGCGGCTCGTTTGTCTGGTTTTTGGAGTATATCGTGAAGAGTATCTGGCCCGCCTTGATCTCGGAGAGGCCGGCCTTGCGCGAGACGAGCCTGGCGTGCGGGGGGAATATGCTCGATATGAGGACGAGGTTTGTGCCGGCAATTCCGGCGTCGCGCAGCGCGTACTCAAAGCTCGTGAGGCGGTCCTCGTCGACGCCCTTTCCCCTCGTCAGGAAGAGGCGCTTTGGCACAAGATCCAGCAACGGCGCCGCGCGCCGCCAAAAGATGGTATTTATGTCTTAATTGGCGTGGCGCCCGCGGCGCGGCCGGCGGTTGAGGTAGAGCCAGCCGGAGAGCCCGCCGAGGCAGAGGTTTATCGTGCCCAAAAACGTCACATAGAGCGTCTGGGTCCCCAGGCCGATGGCGATGCCGGCAGTCCCCGTGGCCAGGAACGCCACGGTCATCACCCTGAGCTTTCTGGGGCGTATTCTCGCCACGGCGGCCCGCGGCCGCGCGCGGCTCTATAAAACTCGCGCGCCGGCGGGGCGGCCCCAAACGGTTTAAACAAGACGGCCCGCGCCTGCGCGGACGCGCCAATGTAGCTCAGCCCGGTAGAGCTTTCGCCTTGTAAGCGAAGGGTCGGGGGTTCAAAGCCCCCCATTGGCTCCCCACAGCCCCGCCGTGCCTGCGCCTGGGGGGACAGGTTTATAACCAACCCAAAATCAGGGCCGCGCAACGGAATAATGGCGGAGCGGCAATGACCTTCTCTGTCATTGCCTAGGAAGAGAAGAGAGAGGAATGACGCGGTTCGAGGAGCTTGGAATCAAGCAGAGCATACTAGACGCCCTAGTGGAGCAGGGCTTTGCGGAGGCCTTTCCGATACAGGAGGCGGCCATACCCGTCCTGCTCTCTGGCCGCGACGTCATCGGCCAGGCCCACACGGGCACGGGCAAGACGGCGGCCTACTCGATATCAATGCTGCAGGCGATCGAGCCCGGCAAGGGCGTGCAGGGCCTCGTCGTGGCCCCGACGCGCGAGCTCGCCCTGCAGATAACGACAGAGATCAAAAAGTTTGGCCGCCACACGGGCATCAGGGTCGTGGCGATCTATGGCGGGGCCGGCATGGGCGGCCAGCTCGACGAGCTCGAGCGCGGGGCCGACATCGTCGTGGCCACGCCTGGCCGCCTCATCGACCACATCGAGCGCGAGTCCGTCGAGCTCGACCGCGTCGCGCACCTGGTCCTCGACGAGGCCGACACAATGCTCGACATGGGGTTCATCGAGGACATTGAGTTTATACTCGCGCAGACGCCAAAAGAAAAGGTAATGTCGCTCTTTTCGGCTACAATGCCCGTGCCCATACTGCGCCTCTCCGAGGAGTACCTGCGCAACCCAAAGCAGTTCCTCCTCGACGCCGACGACCTTAGCGGCGAGGGCATAGACCAGTCGTTCCTAGTCCTGCGCGACCGCGAAAAGATAAAGTACCTCACAAAGTTCATACGCGAGAACGGCGAGGGCCAGACGATAGTGTTCTGCTCTACAAAGTGGCGCACGCGCGACGTCGCAAAGATGCTGCGCGACGACAGGTTCAACACGGTGGCCATCGAGGGCGACATGTCGCAGAACAAGCGCGAGCACTCGATGTCGAGGTTTCGCCAGGGCAAGGCCCAGATACTCGTGGCGACTGACGTGGCCGCGCGCGGGATCGACGTGCCCGAGGTGGCCCTCGTCGTCAACTATGACGTGCCAAACCAGGAGATGGTGTACTTTCACCGCATCGGGCGCACGGCGCGCGCCGGCGCAAAGGGCCGCGCGATCACGCTCGTGTCCTACTCGTCTGTCGGCGACTTTAACATCATAAAGCGCCAGGTCAAGGCCGAGATGACGGACCTCAACGTGGTCATGGGCATAGAGGTGAACATACCCGACCGCCTCAAGCGCGAGGTCCCGCGCGCCGGCTCGCGCTTTGGCCAGCGCGGCCCGCCGCGCCGCGGCGGCGGCTTTCGCGGGCGCGGGGGCC
>RHFA01000123.1 GCA_003724275.1 Thaumarchaeota archaeon S13 | reverse complement strand
GGGTTTACGCCCTCTATGCTGCAGGTTGGCATCTCGTCCTCGTCTAGCGACGGGAAGACACAGTGGTAGCACGCCGTCCTCTCGGGCACTATTGTGAGGGCCTGGCCCGCTGTCCCCACGGCCGCGCCGCTCACAAACGGTATCCCCGCGGCGACGCACGCGCGGTTTAGCGCGTAGCGCGCCGCCACGCTGTCAAGGGCGTCGATTACGACGTCGCATCCTGCGACGATCGACGCGGCGTTAGAGTCGTTTACAGACGCGGCGACGGCCTCTACCTCGACGTCCGAGTTCATCGCGCGGAGGCGCTCGGCGGCGGCCTCGACCTTTACCCTGCCGACGTCGGCCTCCGTAAAGAGTGCCTGCCTGTGCAGGTTTGAGAGCTCGACGGTGTCGCGGTCGACGAGCCTCACGCGGCCCACGCCCATCCCGACGAGCCTGGCCGCTATGGGGTGGCCCAGGCCGCCGGCCCCGACAATGCACGCGCGCGCCCCGCGCAGGCGAACCTGGCCGTCATAGCCAATCCCCTCGAGCATGACCTGCCGCGAGTAGCGGTCGAGGTCCCTGGAGGAGAGGTCCTCGCCGCCGGCGACGGCCGGCAGCAGGTAGACCTCGTCGCCGTCCGAGAGGGCCGTGTCGAGGCCCCCGGCGAACTGGGCGTTCTTGCCGTTTATGTACAGGTTTACGAGCGCGCGCGGGACCGGCTCGGCGGCCTTTGGGTCCTCAAAGACCCTGCGCGCAAACTCTTCGCCCATCTCGGCGGCCGCCGCGGACAGCGCGCCGCGCAGCGTCGCGGCGTCGACCTCGATCTTGCGCTCGCCGCCTCCGGCGTTGAGGACCGACGGGACGACAAAGGTGACCCTGCCCATCAGGCCACCATTGCCTCCATTGCCGGGACCGGCGCCGGCACGCGCAGGAGCGGCTCGAGGGGCCCGGTCGCCTTGAGGCCGTTGCCCGTCACATAGCACACTATGGTCTCGTCCCTGTCGACGAGGCCCGCCTCGGCCATCTTTTTGAGGACGGCGACGGGGACGCCGCCGGCCGGCTCGGTGAATATTCCCTCGGTCCGCGCTAGCAGCAGTATCGCGTCGAGTATCTCGGCGTCGCCGGCCTCCTCGGCGGTCCCCGAGCTCTCCTCGAGCCTGCGCAGGACATAGCGCCCGTCGCCGGGATCCCCTATCGCGAGGCTCTTTGCGACCGTCTCTGGCCTCTCGACTGGCACGACCCTGCCGCCGTCTCTAAACGCCGACACCACCGGCGCGCACCCCGTCGGCTGCGCGGCGTCAACGCGCATGCGCGATATGTCCCCGACAAGCCCGTGGTCGCGCATCTCGCCAAACCCCTTGCAGATCGCGTTTAGCATCGCGCCGCTGCCGACTGGCACGACGAGCCGGTCGGGAACCTCCCAGCCGAGCTGCTCGGCGGCCTCAAAGGCCAGCGTCTTTGATCCCTCGACATAGTATGACCTCATGTTGATGTTTACGATTCCGTGTCCCTCGCGGTCGCCGGCGCGCGCGGCCATCCTGTTGGCGTCGTCGTACGTCCCGTCGACAGACACGAGCTCTGCCCCGTACGACAGCGCCTGGACGACCTTTGGGGCCTCGATTCCCGCCGGCGCCCACACCCTGCACGGCAGGCCCGCGGCGGCGGCGTGCGCGGCAGTCGCCGAGGCGAGGTTGCCCGTCGACGCGCAGCCGACTGCCGGCAGGCCGAGCTCGCGCGACCTCGACACTGCCACGCCGGCTGGCCTGTCCTTGAAGGAGAATGTCGGGTTTACAGAGTCGTTCTTGACGTACAGCCTCGAGAGGCCCAGGGCCTCGCCGAGCCGCCTCGCATGCGTGAGCGGCGTCATGCCGGCGCCAATGTCGACGATGTGCCTCCTGTCCACTATCGGCAGGAGCTCGCCGTACCTCCAGTACGTCTTTGGGCCGGCCCCTATTCGCGCGCGCGAGGGCTCGGCGCCCGCATACGCCACGTCGAGGGGCCCAAAGCACTCGGCGCAGACATAGCGGAACTCTGGGTCGTACTCGCGGCCGCACTCGCGGCAGGCCAGCGTGATCTCCCTTGCCATTGGGGCTCTGCCCATGCGGGGCCCTCATAAAACCCTCTAATATCAAGTTTAGCGTGGCTTAATCGGCGCGCCCGCCTATACAGCGGCAGACGCGGCCCCGTCGAGGACGAGGACCTGGCCCGAGAGGCACCTGATTCCCCCCGAGACGATCGAGGCCACGAGGGCCCCGACCTCGGCGGGCTCGGCGACGCGGCCCATCGGCTGGCCCCGCGCAAACTCGGCGACGTCGCCGACGAGCTCGGCGAGGCGCCCCGTGTTGACTGGCCCCGGCGCAATGTTGATGACGCTGACCCCGCGCGGGGCCCACTCGCGGCTGAGGACCTTGAGCACGCTCGACATTGCCGAGCGGTACGCGCCAGAGACGACGAGGCGCGCGGACGGCTCGCGAACCACGCTGGAGCTGACCAGGAACAGGTACCCGCCGTCGCGCACCCTCACCCTTTGCAGCAGGACGCACATTCCCAGAAAGAGCTGGTTGTGGTACTTTTGCCACTCGGGAACGCTCACGTCGGCAAACTCGGCCGCCGGCGGGCCGCCCGTGTTTAGCACTAGCACGTCTGCCTCCGGGTGCGCGGCGGCAAACGACTCGACGCTGCCCAGGTCTGACGTGTCAATGTCGCGCCTCGATGCGGCCAGGACGTCACAGCCTGCGCCCTCGAGCGAGCCCGCTATGGCCGCGCCGATTCCGCGCGAGCCGCCCAGGACGATCGCTGTCCTTGCCGTGCGCTACACCTCTTTGGACTCGATGACGCGCGCGAGCACAGAGTCCATGCGCACGACGGCGCGCCTGTCCGCCCAGCCCAGCGCGACGTACCAGTCGCCCGAGTCGGCGTGGTATTTTGTCTCTAGGACCCTGATCGAGGCCGGCTCGGCGCCCTCGCCTTTTGCGATGTGCGAGACGGCCAGCGAGACGGCGTCTGACTCTTTTTCGAGCCTGCGCTTCATCAGGCCTATTCCCGGCGCCATTGCGGGCCGCGCGGAAGGGGGTAGTATATACACGAAGCGCAGGTTTTGGGCTCCCGTGGCGCGTGGGGCGGGCCGTGGCCGCATGGGCGGCGTCGCCCCCGGAGGGCCGCGCCGGCTAGGGCTCGATCTCCTCGCATTGTGCGCCGTGGCTGGCCTGCAGGCTCGCAAAGACCCGCAGTATCGTGTTGCCACAGGCGCCCCTCCTCGCGCACACGCGCATGAGGTCAGGGGCTATCGCAAAGCCAATGGGGCTGCCCTCATGGAGGTCAACTGCCGGGACGCCATAGCAGTCGTCCTCCCTCTTTACCCCTATTCCCCACAGGTAAAGGGGCCGCGCGGCGCGAAACATCGCGTCGACAAGCCTCTCGAGGTCCCCGACGCGCGGGTATGTTATCTCTATCGGGCGCCCGCCATATTCCCGCGGGCCGCCGCGCTCCGTGATCCCCATCCCGCACCCTTCCACGCCGGCGACAATGGCGGCGTACTCGTCCCTGCAGGCCCTGACAGTGTGGAGGTGGTCCTGTATGGTCATTCCGGCCATTATGGAAAGGCGCCCCGTTCGGGATGCCTGCTCTCGGGCATGCGGGCCGGCCGCCCACCTTTTGATTAGGGCCGCGGGGAGCCACGTGCGGTCGGTCCGGCGCTCACAGCCCCCAACGAGCGCCTCCACTGCGGCGTTGGCCGCCGCGGCCGGCGCGCCCGTGTGGAGCAGCGGATACCGCCTGTCGGCCATGTCCATGTAGAACTGGAGCGCCGCGCG
>RHFA01000070.1 GCA_003724275.1 Thaumarchaeota archaeon S13 | reverse complement strand
ATCGAGGTTCCGCGCCTCCCCCGCCAATGTCGGCCTTTCCGACGTACCTCTGCAGGGGGCGCGGAACCTCGATCCTCCCGTCGGAGGCGCGGCAGCCCTCGACGATCGCCACTAGCGCGCGCGTCGTGGCCACGAGCGTCGAGTTTAGCGTGTGGACGTGCCGCGTCGCCTCGCTAGTCTTGTCCCTAAACCTGATGCGCAGGCGGCGCGCCTGGTAGTCGAGGCAGTTTGAGCACGAGACGGCCTCGCGGTACTCGCGCTGCGAGGCCATCCACGCCTCGATGTCGTACGTCTTTGCGGAGACCTTGCCCATGTCGCCGCTGGAGAGGAGGACTACCCTGTGCGGCAGGCCCAGGCCGCGGTAAAACTCCTCGGCGACGCCGAGCATCCTCTCGTGCTCGGCCCACGACTCCTCGGGCCTCGCAAAGGCGAACTGCTCGACCTTGTCGAACTGGTGGACACGAAATATGCCCTTTTGGTCGCGCCCGTGCGCGCCGGCCTCCTTTCGAAAGCACGCGCTATAGCCGGCGTACCTGACGGGCAGGGATGCCCCCTCGAGTATCTCGTCGCTGTGCATCGCGGCCATTGCGTGCTCGGAGGTCCCGATCATGCAGAGGTCCTCTCCCTCCACGCCGTATATGGCCTCCTCGAGGTCCTCGGCGACCGTCGCGCCCTCCATCGAGTCACGCCGTATCATGTAGGGCGGCTGTATCGCCGTATAGCCGCGCTCGGCGGCCAGGTCTAGCGCGTGCGAGACGAGCGCGCGGCCTAGGAGGACCATGTCGCCGACAAGATAGTAAAACCTCGCGCCTGACACCTTTGCGGCCCGCTCAATGTCCACGAGGCCCATGCGCTCCAGGACCTGCGCGTGGTCGCCGTCGGCGGGCCTCGCCTCGCCCCACTCCCTGACCACGACGTTTGCGCCCGAGTCCGGCCCCGTCGGGACGGACTCGTGGACCATGTTGGGAAGCGACATTGCCAGGGCCGCATACCTCCCGTGGGCCTCGCGCCGCGCGGCCTCTAGCGCGTCGAGCCTGTCGGAGGCCCCGCGCATCTCGGCAATGTGGGCCGACGCGTCGGCGCCGGACTTTTTTGCCGCCGCGACGGCGCGCCCGAGCTCGTTGCGCCTCTGCCGCGCCGCGTCGGCCGCCGAGGCGGCGCGCCGCCACTCGGCGTCGGCCCCGACCAGCGCGTCAAGGTCGTACTCGACGCCGCGCCTAGAGAGCATCTCGCGCACGTCGCCGGGCCGCTCGCGCAGTGTCCTGGGGTCGATCATTCCGCCGTGGCCTCCAGGGCCGCCTGCACGTGGGCCATCGCCTCGTCGACGGTGGCGACGAGCTGCGCCATCGTCTCTCCCCCCACGACAATGACGAGCGCGCCGCCCTCGACTGACATCTCCATGGACTGCCCGGGCGGAAAGGACACGTTGTCCGGCGCGAGCGCCGCCAGCGCCGCCGACGCGCGCCTCTCGGACACCTCAGCTATGCGAATCCGCACCCTGCACGCCGGAGACATTCCTCTCGATGTGGTCCAAAAAGCCGCCTAGGCTGCCCTTTGCGACGCGCGCGCCGGCCGCAGCCTCGTGGCCGCCGCCGATGCCGCCAAAGCGCTCGGCGGCCTCGCGCATGACCTCGCTTAGGTTGACGTCCCTGCCGCACCCGCGGGCCTTGCGCGAGGAGAACTTGACGCGCCCGCCCTCGGCGGCGGACCTGACCATGACGATCTTGCCGGCGCTGCTGGGGGCGCCGGCGATCATCGAGGATATCGTGCCCGTCATCGACTCGGCGACGACGCCCTCGGCGTTCACCATCACGCACGGGCCGGCCTCGGACGTCCTCCAGCGCTCGCTTGAGAGCCGCTCCATGCAGTCGCGTATGGCGCGCCGATAGTCCGAGAGGGCCTCCTCGGCCTCGGAGACCATCCTCGTGCGGTCCCCCATGCACAGGGCCATGCCCGTGCCTGCCCTGCCCACGCGCCCGCACGAGTTGAGCACGGTGGCAAACTCGCGCGCGTCGCGCAGCAGGCCCTTTGAGCCCTCGCCTAGCAGCGTGTACGCGCTGCCGACGAGCTCTGCCCTGACGGCCTCCGTGCCTGCCCCTCCGGCATGCGAGGCGATCGCCTCGACGAGGCTGCGCTTTTCGTCGTCGGTGAGCTCGGCGGCCACGCGCCACCTCCCGCCGTCCCTGGCCGCAATTCCGGCGCCCTCTAGCAGGCTCGCGCACGCGTCGCGGTTCCACGTCAGGCCCTCTATGAACGGCCGCGTCGTGAACGCGAGCGCGTCAGCTAGCGCGCGCGTCTCCCTGCCGGCGAGGAGGAGGTCGTCGCCGACGTCCAGGAGCTTTAGCTCGGCGGCCTTGGCGGCTATCTCGGCGTTGCGGCCGACAAGGGACCTGCCCTCGCCCTGGTCCTGCCTGTCGCCTAGAGCGGCGACGACTGCGACCGGCGAGAGGTCGGCGTTTCGGCTGTCAAGCTCGACGGCCGCAAGGTACGCCATGCCGCCCGAGCAAATCTCGGTCCCGCCGTCAATGCCGTGCTTCCAGGGGTTTATGACGCGCTCTGGGGCCATCTCCTCGTCGCGGACCTGGTGGTGGTCTATGATGATCCAGCTGTCGCCGACTGCGGCGTCAAGCTCGGCGGCCGTAGCGCCGCCGACGTCGACTACAATGTGCAGCGTTTCAGGCGGCAGCGCCTTGGCCTCGGCGGCGCCAAACTCCTTGACGGCCCTCGCGCTGCACCTTGCGCCTGCGCGTATGGCCGCCTTTGTGACAATGCCGCCGGCGGCAATCCCGTCGCAGTCCATGTGCGTGGTGACGGCGACGGCCCTGTCCGACTCGGCGCACTCTGACACCCTGGACGCAAAGAGCGAGAGGGACTCTGCTAGGCCGGCCATCACTCCAGCTGCGCAATGACGGACTTGTACTTCCACTTTTTTGGTATGCGCCCCGTCCTCTTGTAGTATGACGAGAGGCGGTGGACCTTCGCCTCGATGAGCTCCAGCGACCTGACGTTGCGCCTGTCGCCCTTGTGGACCTTTAGGTGCTTTTGCAGGCCTACGGCCTTTTTGACGATGCTCGCGAGGTCCTCGGGCATCTCGGGGAGCATGTCCGCAGAGGCGAGCGTCTCGGTGATCGTGTGGCCCGTGACGGGCTTTGCGAGCGGGATTGCGTGCTGGTCGCGCAGCCTCACGCCGATCTGGCTGGCCGTCATGCCCTCCTTGGCGTAGCGCAGTATGGCCTCCTCGACCTCCTCCTTTTTGGCGTACTCGGGGGCCACGGGGCTCACGGGGCGCACCGAGTGGGCCTTGCCGTGGCGGTGCGAGTGTATGCGTCCCATGCGAGGCGCGCGGCGCGATCCACTGGAATTAAACCTTGCCGGGGCGCTCGGGCGGGGGGTGCGGTTTCGGGCATTCCAGGATAGGCTTAAATACAACATGGGTCGCAGGGGCGCCATGAACAGGCACATCATGGCCGGCGCCCTCGGCGCCGTCATGGCTCTGGGCTCACTCGGGCTCGCCGTTGACGCCTTTGCCCAGTACATGGGCAACGTCGGGGATCAGGGCGAGACGGGCAAGCTCACGCTCGAGGAGGCCCTTTCGCTCCAGGCCGCACGCGTCCAGTACGCGGTGGACAACCCTGGCTCGGGCTCGGGCACGCCATACCTGAGCGCCGACAGCGTCCTTGGCGCCACGGTGATCTCGGCTGCGGTCTTTGGCGGCATTGCTGCGACCTTCTTTGTGAGGGCGCGCTCCGGCAAGTACGCGGCAATGGGAAGGGGCTAGGCCCACTCCCAACCCCCCTATTTTGCCAGTCCCCAGCGGCGCCTGCGCGGGCCG
>RHFA01000152.1 GCA_003724275.1 Thaumarchaeota archaeon S13 | reverse complement strand
GCCTGTATATGTCCATCCCGATGTCGACGGAAAAGGCACCCACGTCCAAAAACTTGAACGTATAGTCCAGGTTCATCCCCACCCGCTTTGCGATATACGCGTACTTTTGCAGGGCCTGCTGCACCTCTAGGCTGTCCAGCGTGTCGCTGTCCTTTAGCACCCCCATCCTGTGCAAATAGTTGACAAACCTAAACAGCGTGCCGGTCCTTTCGGGGCGCCCTCTAGCCTCCTGCGCATAGGACGGCGCCCCATGGGCATTCCCGTTTCCGCCCATGGACAGCGGTTCCATGGGATCCCATGCCTGGCCTGACTCGCCGCCGTGCCGGCTCCTGGCAATGGGCATATGGGTCACACGGGCCTCCCCGGGCGCGCCGCCCGGGCGCGCGCAATCCTGCTTCATGCGAAAAGGGGCGCGCGGCCGCGCGGGCCCGGGCGCCCCTCCCTGCCCATGTGGGCCAGGACCGCGCATATCGTCTTTGAGTCCCGAATCCTCCCAGAGAGGACCATGCGCAGCAGCCTCTCGGGGTCCATCCTCACCACTGTGATAAACTCGTCATTGTCGGCGTCTATCTCGGCGACCCTTGTCGCGCGCCTCGCGAGGTAGCAGTGTATGACCTCCATGCTGTATCCGATCGACGGATAGTACGAGACGAGGCGCGAGAGGCGCCCCGCCCTGTGGCCCGTCTCCTCGAGGAGCTCGCGCGCCGCGCACGCCCTCGGGTCCTCGCCGCGCTCGAGGGTTCCGGCGGGGATCTCGAGGACATACCCGTGCGGAAAGCGGTGCTGCCTCACGAGGACCACCTTGCCGTCGGGGTCAAAGGCGAGCACGGCCGCCGCGCCGGGGTGCTCGACGATCTCGCGGCGCACGCGCCTGCCCTCCACCCTGATGTCGTGGACCGACAGGCCCACAATCTTGCCGCTGTATATCCGCCTCCTTGACATTGTCACGTCCCCGCAACGCGCGCAATGTGCAGCGTAGGCGAGCCGATGGCCTCGCGGAGGGCCGCCTCTGTCCACTCTTGCGGCAAGAGTATGCGCTTTGGTATAAACAGGTCCGCCGAGACGACGCCACCGGTGTCGCGCACGGCATGCGTCAGGTCGTCTAGCCCATAGATGCTCTCGCTGCGCAAAAAGAGCACTATCTGGTTTGGCGTGAGTATCGGTTCCTGCATAAACCTGGAGCCGAGGGACTCGCGCAGCCTGACTGCGGCCTCTGCGGGCTCGCCGCTCACGCCGGCGAGTATGACGTGCGGTATGTACGGCGCGCACGCCATCGGGTTGTAGACGGCGGTAAACTGGACGGACCTGTCCCCGCGCAGCTTTTCAATGGACCTCGTCACGGTCTTGGGCGAGATGCCGACAGAGCCGGCGACGGCCTCGGCGGTCGCGAGCGGATCCCCCATGAGGGCCGACATTATCGTCAGGTCTGTCCTAGTCAGCCGCGAGCGGCGCGAGGGCGCCTCTGCCTCGAATATCGTGAGGAGGCGCATGTCGCGCAAGAGCTCGCGCGCGAGGCGTATCTTTTCCTGCACGTCGCCGGCGACGGCAATGCCGCACACGGTGATCCCGCCCACGCACGGGACCACGACGAACGGCTCGCCGACGAGCCTGACCTGCGCGATGATGGCCTCCGTGTCCCTGCCCGAGACGGCGGCAAAAAAGACGCCGCGGCCCAGGGCAGGCGGCTCTACCTTGAGGACGTACCGCGTCACAAGGCCGCCGCGCTCCATCCTCTCGACCCTCGAGCGGACCGCGCCGCCAGAGAGGCCCACGCGCAGGCCCACCTGCCTGTCGGCCATGCGGCAGTCGTTGAGGAGGCACGAGAGGACCCCCATGTCCGTGCTGTCCATCCGTCGCGCGCGGGGCCGGCTCACGTCATATTTTAGACTTTTTAGACGCCCAATTGTCCTATTCATGCCGCAGATATGGGAAATGCCTTAAATAAAGGACTTTTTGACCCTTGCGCGTGGACTATCGCGTGCGCCTCGCGCTCCGGATGCTGACGAGCCGCAAGGGCAGCATGATCGGGGCCATCCTGGCCATAACCGTCGGCATACTCGTCATACACGTCAACTTTGTCATATTTCAGGGCCTCTATGACGCCTTTGTGCGCGACATGAAGGCCTACCGCTTTGGCGACATTTACGTGACCAACGAGGAGGACTATATCGACAAGTCCGACGCCCTCCTCGTGGGGTGGTTTGAGCGGATCCCGCAGGTGTCTGCGGCCGCGCCGCGGCTGAGCTCCTCGGCGTCCATCAACGCGACGGGCACGGGGATGCGCTACGAGGAGTTTGGCATACCCATAATCGGCGTCGACCCGCGCTATGACACGCGCGCCTCGGCAATGCACGAGACGGTCACGCAGGGCCAGTACGTCACGTCGCGCTCGTCGATGGTCCTCGGCGCGACGGTCGCGCGCGACCTCGGCGACGTGCAGGTAGGCGACAATATACGCGTAAAGATAGTCGACCGCTGGGGCATTGACCAGTTTAGGAGGTTTTCGGTAAGCGGGATATCCGAGTCCGCCGGAGGCGCGGGATTCGACACGAGCGTCATAATGCACATAGAGACGCTGCGCGACATAATCGACCGCGGCGGGGAGAGCGGATCGATGATCGTGAGGCTAAACGAGCCGACCGCGGCGGCCAACGTGCGTGACCTCTTTCTTGCGGCGTTTCCCGCAGATGACTTTAAGGCCGAGACGATAGAAGAGTCCGCCGAGTCGCAGCTTGCCGGGTTCCGCTCGGGCATAGCGATGATCAACATGATCGGGCTGTTTGGGATGATGTCTGCGGCGTTTGCGATAGTCACGATACAGATGATGATAGTCGGCGGCAAGACGCGCGAGATTGGGATAATGCGCGCGATAGGCGCGCGGCGCAAGGACATACTCGTCATATTCATAGTGCAGGGGATGCTCATGGGCGTTATGGGCGCCGCGGCGGGGACGGCCGTCGGGCTCGGCTATACCATGTACGCAAAGGAGACAAAGATGACCTTTTCGGGGAGCGTCGCCCTCGAGGTGTCGTACAACTGGCCGGCGATCGCGCGGACCGCGCTGCTGGCCTTTGGCCTGTCAGTAGCCGCGTCAATGTACCCGTCGTACAGGGCCACAAAGCTCCTTCCCGTGGAGGCGATGCGCTATGGCTGACGCGGTCCTTGAGATCAGCGGCCTCTCAAAGGTGTACGGCGGAGGCAAGCCCGGCGCGGTGAGCACGCAGGCCCTGCGCGACGTCTCGCTCACCGTGGCGCGCGGCGAGTTTATGCTGATCGTGGGCAGCTCGGGCTCGGGCAAGTCGACGCTGCTCAACATGATCGGCCTCCTTGACAGGCCGACGACCGGAAGCATACGCATAGACGGCGTCGAGACGGCAAGCCTGCCAGACGGCGAGCTCTCGTCGTTTCGCAGCTCGCGCCTGGGCTTTGTCTTCCAGTTCTCAAACCTCCTCGCCGAGCTCACCGTGATCGAGAACGTCGAGCTCCCCCAAAAGATACTCGGCGGCTCCAAGAGGCTCCCCCTCCCGTCCGAGCTCCTCGCGGCGGTGGGCATGGTCGACCACATGCACAAGAGGGCCAACGCCATATCCGGCGGCCAGGCCCAGCGTGCCGCAATAGCGCGCGGCCTCGCAAACGGCCCGTCGATCGTCCTGGCCGACGAGCCCACGGGCAACCTGGACTCAAAGTCGGCGGCGGCGACGATAGACCTGATGAAGTCGATGGCGCGCGAGCTCGCGCAGACCTTTGTCATTGTCACCCACGACAGGCACCAGTTCGGCGACGTCGACCGGATCGTCTCGATAAAGGACGGCATGGCACACGAGGGCGAGCACCTATGAGCGCGCGCATGGCGCCCGCGGCGGCGATCGCGCTGGCGGCGTTCCTCGCGTGCGCGGCGGTCCCAGGCGCGCTTCCCGGAACCGCCCCCGAGGCAGACGCGCAGACGCCCTCGCCCTTTGACCGCAAGTTTGGGGCCGTCAAGTACCTTGACGCGTACTTTGGCCTGCCGGCCGCAAAGATGGAGGTCCGCCCCGGCGACGCCAACGTGCCGTTCACCGTGGCCGTCGCCAACGTCGGCGCGCACGACATCACGGGGATACGCGGCCAGCTCTCCCTGCCCCTGGCCCTCAGCGCGCACGACGGCTCGCGCGCCGCCGTGGCCGACGCCGAGGACAACGCCAACGCCGGCGAGACGTTCTACCTGACGTTCTATGTCGACGTGGACGAGACGGCCTCGATAGGAGAGCACCCGGCGGCCGTCAGGGTCGACTATTCGCGCGTGCGCGAGTCTGGCACGCGCAACGAGTTTTTCGAGTTTGCGATGGACGTGACGGGGGACAGCGTGATAGACGCCAGCGCGCGCGACGCGTTCATCACGTCGCTGCGCGAGAACAGGGTCACCATCGACGTCTCAAACTCCGGCACGGCACAGGTCTCCGGCGTCGAGGTCACGGTGTCTGGCGCGCAGGACAGCACGCAGTCAATGTCCAACCTTGACAATGTCGTCATACGCGAGTCGAGCTGGGACCTCGGCAACATTGACCCCGGCGGGTCTGGCGAGCTGGGCGCGACGATCTACGTGCCGGGATCGCTTAGCGGCGAAGTCCTGCGCGTTCCCCTGGACATATCCTACATCAACGCGCAGGGCGACACGCAGTCCGTCACGCGCGTCGTCGACCTGTATGTCCGCGGGCTGATAGACGCGCGCATATACGACGTGCGCGTCGCGGATCTTGCGGGCAACCCGACCATAGTGGGCGACGTGATAAACGAGGGCAACGAGGACGCGCTCTTTGGGTTTGTGACGATCGTCCCGCTGGAGGGCTCCAACCTGGCCGGCGCGACGCTGTTCATAGACGAGATAGAGACCGACTCGCCCGTGCCCTTTAGCGCGCCAGTCGTGTTTGAGGGCGAGGCCCGCTATGGGGACCATGATATCCGCATCGACGTGCGCTTCAAGGACTCGACGCGCGAGGAGACGGTCATATCGCTCGAGGCGACTGTCACGATATCCGAGCCGCCAGCCGAGGAGGAGAGCCCGCAGGGGATGTACATGCTCCTCCTGGCCGCGCCGGCCGCGGCAGTCGCCGCCGTGATCGTGCGCAGGAGGCGCGCGCGCCGCAGGGCATCCGTGCAATGATTATATCCGGACAGCCGGCGCGCCGCGCCCCATGGCAGCCGACGAGATAGAGGTCCCGCTCGCCGTGCGCGAGGACCTCCCCCACTGGGTCGAGGAGACGCCGCTGGGCGACAGGCGCGGGGCGATTGCCCAGTACCGCTATGGCAACCTGCACATACGCCGCTATGCTGACCGGTATACGGTCCACGCAGACGAGGCCGACCCGCGCCGCGACCCGATCGGCCACCTCGTGCGCGACGCGCCGGGCGTGCTGGCCGCGGCCGCAGCCGTGCCGGCCGCCGCGTACGCCGCGTGGCGGATCGCGCGAGCGCTGCGCGGGGGGCCGTGATGCTGCGCCTGCGCTCGCTGCGCGTGCTCGCAAAGCTTGCGCCCTCGGTGATCTCGCTGCGCGCAGACCGCAAGAGGTGGCTCAAGGGGGAGAGCACCGAGTCTGACATGGAGCGCTACCGCCGCAACGCGCAGCGCGCCCTTGACGCCTTTATAGACCTCGGGCCAGTCTACATAAAGCTCGGCCAGTGGCTCTCGGCGCGCGCGGACATACTCCCAAAGCCCTACATGGACACGCTCTCGCGCCTGCAGGACGACGTGCCCGCGGCCCCCTTTGAGGAGGTCCTCCCCGAGCTCGAGCGCGAGCTCGGGCCGCTCGGCGAGGCGTTTGACGAGATATCGCGCGAGGCCATCTCTGGCGCGTCGCTCGGGCAGGTCTACCGCGCGCGCCTGCGCGGCGAGGACGTCGTGGTCAAGGTGAGGCGGCCGGGGATCGAAAGGGCCGTCCGCGAGGACCTCCGCGACGTCAAGGCGCTCCTCCCGGCGGCGCTGCGCTTTATCAACCCAAACCTCGGCCTCACCGTAAAGGCAATGTTTGCCCAGTTTGTCGAGACGATACACGAGGAGATGGACTATGGCGTAGAGCTCGAGAACCTGCAAACCATACGCAAGAACACGGCGGGCAGCGGGATTATCGTCCCCGACGTGTACGAGGACCGCTCGACTAGCGCCGTCCTCACGATGCGCTACGTGCCGGGCACAAAGGTGACCGACATTGCGGCCCTCGACGCCATGGGCATAGACCGCGAGAGGCTGGTCATTGACATACACAAGCTCTTTTTCCTGATGCTGCTGCGCCACCCCGTCTTTCACGCGGACCCGCACCCCGGCAACCTCTCCGTCGCGCCGGACGGGCGCATCATACTCTATGACTATGGCATGGTCGGCAGGCTCGACGGCGAGACGCGCCTGCGACTGATACGCCTCTATGCGGCCCTCTCTGACCGCAGCGCGCCGCGCGCCGTGACGGCGATGGACGACCTCGGGATGCTCGTGCCCGACTATAACCGGCGCGTCATCGAGCGCGCGATATCGCTTAGCATACGCGCAATGCACGGCCGGCGCGCAAGCGAGCTCGAGGTCAACATACTCGTGGACCTCGTAAACCGGACGATGGGGAACTTTCCCTTCCTGCTCCCAAAGCACCTCTCGCTATACATGAGGATGGCCACGCTGCTCGAGGGCATATACAAGACGCACGGCGTCAAGTTTACGTTCATGAAGGTCCTCAGGGAGATACTAGAGGAAGAGCACATGGTCGAGGAGGCGTACATGTCCGAGATGAGGTCGGGCATCGGCAGGCTCGTCGGCTCGATAGGCGAGGCGATCGAGGTAGTGCCAGAGCTGCGCCGCTACCTTGACGACGCGAGGTCGGCGCGCGCGCGGCCCGCGCGCTCAGGCGCGCTCCTGCCGGGCAGCATACTGGCGTCATCGACGTTTGTCGGCTCGGCGATAATATACGCCTCGGGGGCAACGGCGGCCGGCGCCGTGGGCATGATAACTGCGATCGGGATATTTGCCGCCTTTGCGATACTCGGGAGGCGCTGACTATTGAACGGGTATGCTGGTCCCGCGCCTCTCGCGCGGTATCGTCACGGTCAGGACGCCGTCCTCGCAGCGCGCCGAGCCTACGGACTCGGCAATGTCTGCGGCGTCGGCCGGCAGGCGTATCCTCTTGTCGATGGCAAGGGGCCTCTGCGCGCAGACGATCGAGGTCTCTTCGCCGTCGGCCCGCTCGCGCCTGGCGCGCACGACTAGCGCGTTGCCGTCAAGCCTGACGTCGATGGAGTCCTTTGCGAACCCCGGCATGTCGACTATGACGGTGATCTCGCGGGCCGTCATGTGTATGTCGACTGCGGGAAGGACAAACTCGTAAAACTCGCGGGTCTTTGAGCCGATCTCCCGGGAGATCTCGCGCGCCATGGTCGTCGCCACGCCCATGCGGGCGCCTGCGGGGGGTCTGGTTATAAGTCATGCGCGGCCGCGCGCGCGTGGACGCGCGCGCCCTCCCTGCGGCCAGCCGCCGGCGGCCGGCAGCGCCGCCCACACACTTTTAATCGCCGCCGCCGCGCCGGATCGCCATGATAGTCACCCTCGAGGGGACCGACCAGGCCGGCAAGGGCACGCAGGCGGCCATGCTCGCGCGCGCGCTGCGCCGGCGCGGCACGCCCTGCGCGCTCTTTAGCCTGCCCGACTATGCCACGCCCGTGGGCCGCGTCCTGCGCTCGATCCTCGGCTCGCGCCGCGCCGTGCCGCCGCAGGCAATCCACGCGCTAATGTCGGCCAACCGCTGGGAGGTCCTGCCGCGCCTGGAGCGGGCCCTCTCCTCGGGCAGGCTCGCCATCATGGACCGCTACTACCACTCTAATGTCGCCTATGGCACTGCCAACGGCCTGCGCAGGGCGTGGCTCGAGTCCCTTGACGCGGGCCTGCCGCGCAGCGACATTGTCATACTCCTCGACTCTGGGGGCGCAGAGTCGTTTCGGCGCAAGCCGGCGCGCCGCGACCGCTTTGAGCGCGACGCCGAGTTTTTGCGGAGGGTCTCGCGCGCGTACCGCCGCATGGCCCGCCGCGGCCGCTGGCTTGTCATAGACGCGTCGCTTCCCAGGGGCGACATACACGCGCAGGTCCTGCGGGCAGTCACGAGGCGCCTCTGAGCGTGGCCACGGAGATCATCGACCCCATACACGGGTTTATCGCCGCCGACGAGGACGAGATGCGCGTCATTGACGACCCCGCCTTTCAGCGCCTCCGGCGGATAAACCAGCTCGCCGGCGCGCACATGGTCTATCCGGGCGCGCGCCACGCAAGGTTTGAGCACTCGCTAGGAACTATGCACATATCGGGCATGGCCGCCGCGGCGCTCATGTCGCGCGGGAGGCTCACCGAGTCCCAGTCGCGCGCGCTGCGCCTCGCGGGCCTTGTCCATGACATCGGCCACGGCCCGTTCTCGCACCTCTTCGAGTCCGTCATGCGCGCGCACCGCGGCCTCGGCGGCGCGAGCCACGAGGAGATCGGCAGGCGCATACTCGCCGAGACGTCGCTAGGCGACGCGCTAGGCAGGCCGCGCCGGCGCGTCGCCGACCTTGCCTTTGGCGGGCCGGCGCCGTCGGCACTGCCGGAGATAATCTCAGGCGTCATGGGGACCGACACGATGGACTATCTGCTGCGCGACGGCCACTTTACGGGCTCTGAGCACGCGCGCGTCGACCACCGCCGCCTCGTCTCCTCGCTCGTGCGCCTCAAGGGCCGCATGGGCCTTGCGCGCTCGGCCCTGCACTCGTTAGAGTCAATGATGCACTCGCGCCGCCAGATGTTCCGGACCGTCTACTTTCACCGCGCTGTCCGCGCGGCCCAGTCGACGATACTGCGGGCCTTTGACCTCGCCGCCGGCGAGCTCGGCCTGGGGTCCCTCACGCTGGAGGACTATGTGGGCCTCACCGACGACTCGGCGATGGCGGCCCTCAGATCGCTGCGGCCGGCCACGCGCGCGGTCCGCGACGCGCAGCGCCTCGCGCGCGAGTACGAGGCGCGCGTGCTCCCGCGCTGCGTCCTGGACGAGGCCCTCGAGGGCCGCGCGCCAGACGCCGCGGCGATGCGAGCCGAGGTCGCCTCGGCCGCGGGCGTCGAGGAGAGCCTCGTAATCGTCGACGTGACGGGCGCCTCCTCGGTCCCCCTTGCCGCCGGGGGCCGCGAGATGCGCCACGTCACGCTCGTCGGCGAGCCTCGCGGCGAGGCGACTGCCGAGGACGTGCCCTTCTCGAGCCTGCCCCTCCTCGCGGCCCTCCTGGGCTCTATGGGCACGCTCCGCGTCTACGCGAGGGGCAACACAAAAAAGGTCGCCTCGGCGGCCTCGGCGGCGCACCGAAGATGGCACGCAGGCGGCGCATAGTCATAAAGCTCTCGGGGAGCTCGTTTGCCCCGGACGCGATGGGGAGCCTGGGCGAGATGGCCGCGGCCCTCGCGCGCGCTCCGGCCCCGATCCAGCCCATAGTCGTCGCCGGCGGCGGGCCCATCGCGCGGGCCTACATTGCGCACGCCCGCGCCGCCGGCGCAGACGAGTCGGCGCTTGACGGGATTGGCATCGACGTCTCGAGGCTCAACGCGCGCGTGCTCATACACCACCTCGGGGACCGCGCGCACCCGCACCCGCCAGAGACGCTGCGCGAGGCCGAGGACGCCGCTGACACTGGCAGGATTGTCGTCGCCGGCGGCCTGTATCCGGGCCAGAGCACCAACGGGACCGCGGCTCTCCTGGCCGAGCGCCTGCGCGCCGACGAGTTTGTCAACGCGACTGACGTTGACGCGATATATGACAGCGACCCGCGGGCCAACGCGTCGGCAAGAAGGCTCGCGCGCGTCTCTGTCCGAGACCTGCGCGCAATGCTCGCCGGCGAGGGCTCGATGGCCGGAGGCTATGACCTCATGGACATGATTGCGCTAAAGGTGATCGAGCGGTCTCGCCTGCGCGCGCGCGTCATAAGGTCAGAGCCGCGCGCAATATCTGCGGCGCTGCGCGGCCGCGCGGCGGGAACGGAGATCACCCACGAAGGACGGGATAGCGGTCGTTCCAGATCTCGACGTGCGAGCCGCCAAACTCGGGCATCCCGGACTCGACGAGCCTCCTGAATATGCCGAGGGCCTCCTCGCGCTCGAGCGCGCGCGACTGGGCCTTTGTGAACCCGTCGGCGTCGACTATTATCGCGACATGGCCGTCCGGCGAGCGTATCGCCGAGGCGTACTCCTCTTCGCCCACGGGCATGAACGTGCCGCCGGACTTTTTTGTCGTGAGCGTGAGCATGGCAAACCCCGCAATGTCAAAGAGGCGCATCTGCGAGGCCGCCGCGCGGCGCTTGCCCTCCCTGACGGCCTCGTGGTAGCGCATCTGCGCGCGCGGCCCTGCGCGATCGAATATTAAGCCTTGCGCGGCCGCGCGCGCCGCTTCGCGCCGGCCCACCTCCCCTTGCCGGGGCTGACCGTCGTCTGGGCCCTCGTCGCCACGCACCTGTGGCAGTACGTCCGGACCCGCCCGCGCGTGTTGCGCCGAAAGCTCGCCCCGCACCTCGCGCACGTGCGCGTGCGCTCGGCGACCGTCTGCCGCCCCGCCTTGCCCGCGGTCCGCTCGCGCGAGAGGCGCGCGCGGCGCGCCTTGACCTCTGGCCTCGAGCCGTACTCGGCCATGAGCCTCTTGTGCTTTTCGGCGTTGCCGGGAATCGCATAATAGCGCCTCATGTACTCGTTGTACCTGGCCCTGTCCGACCTCTTTACGCGCGACGTGATTCGCACCATCGTGCCGCCCCCCGCGGAGCGTGGTATATAATCATACTATGCGCGCGCGCCCATCTCGCGGGCCATCTTGAGGCACTCGAGGGCCTCAGAGGCGCGGCCCATGCGCCTGAGTATCTCGCCCTTTGCGCCGTACGCGCCGGCCTCGCCGGGGTCAAGCTCGATCGCGCGGTCCAGCGAGGCGAGGGCCTCCTCGTGCCTGCCGAGCCAGCCCAGGGCCACGCCCCTCGTGTGGTGGGCCTCGCCGAGCGAGGGGGCCATGCCTATGGCAAGGTCGGCGCTCTCGAGGGCCTCGGCGTGGCGGCCCAGGTTCCCGAGTATGCCCGCGCGCGCACAGTGGGACTGCCCGCCCTCCGGCCCGCAGCTCGCCGCGCGCGCCAGCGCGTCGAGGGCCTCCTCGTGCCTCCCGAGCATCTCGAGGGCCAGGCCCATGCCGTGGTGCGCAATGCCCATGCCGGGGTCGCACTCGGCCGAGCGCCCAAAGCTCTCCAGCGCCTCGGCGTGGCGGCCCAGGCTCCCGTGGGCCACGCCCACGTTATAGTGCGTGCTCGCGTTGCCGGGATCCACGGCGGCGGCCTCGGCCCCGCACTCGATCACGCCCTTGTGGTCGCCGGCCTTCATCATCGCCGAGAGGGCCGCCTGGTACTCGCTAGCGGCCTCTGCGGCGCGCCCGCCGTCGCGATGGCGCCTCGCGCGGCGCCAGGCCTCCCCGCCCTCGCCGCGCGATGGCCCCTTGCCCAGGCCAAGCATGGCGCGCGCGCCGCGCGCGGGCAGATATATCCGTTTAACCCCCAATAGGCATAAAAGCGCGCCGGCGCCGCCGCGGCCGCGGCGTGAGGTTGCTGTTCCTTGGCACGTCTGCGGCCATGCCGACGCCCGAGCGGGGCCTGGCGTGCACGTGCATAGAGCGGTCCGGAGAGGTGCTCATGTTTGACGCCGGCGAGGGGGCGCAGATGGCCCTCGCGCGCGCGCGCCTTGGGTGGAACAGGCCCATGCGCATATTCGTCACGCACATGCACGGAGACCACTGCGTCGGGGTCCTTGGCCTCGTGCAGACAATGTCGCTCCAGCACCGGACCGAGGCGCTCGAGGTCTACGGGCCGGAGGGCATCGTCGAGTTTGTCACGGCCAGCCTGCGCGCGCTGGACGTCATACCGCCGTTCCCGCTGGCGATCACGGCCGTCTCGCCCGGCACGGTCGTGGAGGCGCGCGGCTATGACGTGATGGCGTGCAGGGCGCGCCACAGGGTAGAGGCGTACTCGTACCTCCTCGCCGAGCACGAGTCCCCAGGCCGCCTCGACACGGCCCGCCTCGAGGCACTCGGCGTGCCGCGCGGCCCGCTCTGGGGGCGCCTCCAGTCCGGCGAGGACGTGGACGTGGGCGGCCAGGCCGTGCGCGCCGCCGACGTGACCGGCCCGCCGCGGAGGGGGCTGCGCATCGGCGTCTCCGGGGACACGAGGCCCACGCCGGAGCTCGAGGAGTTCTTTGCGGGGTGCGACTGGCTAGTGTTCGAGTCGACGTTCTCGCACGAGCTGCGCCAAAAGGCGCTTGACACAATGCACACGACGGCCCGCGAGGCCGGCGAGCTCGCAGCGCGCGCGCGCGCAAAAAACCTCGTCCTTACGCACTTTTCGGCCCGACACGGCGACGTCACGGGCCTCCTCGCCGAGGCCCGCGCGGCCCACGCCTCGGTGGTCGCCGCGCACGACGGCATGGAGATAGGCGTCTAGCGCGCGGCCTTCTCAATGGCGCCGGGGATCGCCTCGACCATGGCGCCGCCGACCCTGGCCAGGACGCCGGAGAGCATGTCAGACGCCCACGACAGGGCCCCGTCGCGCACGCCGGCCACGTCGGTGGCGAGCGGGCCCACGACGCCCTCGAGGGCGGGGAACGCCGCTACGGCCTGCGGGAGAAAGAGCACGGCCGCCACGGCCAGGACAGCGACGGTGACGACGACCACGCCGATCATGGCATGGGGTGGAGATCCGCCTTTATACGCGCAAGCTGAAACTTTTGGCACGAGACGCGTTAATTTTTTTGAGCAAGCGCGCGCTCGACCATGCCAGAGACCTCGGCGTGGGCCTCGCGCAGGGCCCCCTCGGAGGCGGCGCCCACGAGGACCGCCCTGCCCGAGGCGAAGAGGAGGGCCACGGCGCCCCTCGTGGTCCGGTGTATCACGCCGGGGAACTGCTCGGGCTCGTAGAGGGACCTCGGCAGGGCCTGCGAGAGGGCCTCGATGTCAAGGCCGTCGCCGAGGCGCACGCTGGCCACGATGTTGCGGACCGACGGCGCCAGGCGCCGGCGCGAGGCGAGGCCGTGGCCGCGCAGTATGCGCGCGGCGCGGCGGAGCTCGCCAAAGGAGCCCGCCGCGCTCCTCGTGCCCACCGAGATCATCTTGCCGCTGCCAAAGACGGTCACCCTCCCGTCCATCCCCGAGTCCTTGACATAGCCGCAGCGGTAGAGCCTCAGGTCGGAGCTGAGCGAGTCGTACGAGTTGAACGACGCGATGTCTATCTTTTGCGCGAGGTCCGCAGTCGAGACGACGTTGACTATGCGGATCGCGCCGCGCGGGCCCCCAGTGCGCATTGCGCGCGGCGCGGCGGCGCTTGCAATAACAACCTTGCGCTCATGCGCGGCGCGCGGCAAGCCAGTCGATGATCGCGCCGGTGTCGGGGGAGGTTATCCTCAGCGTTATGGGCCCGAGGGGCGACTCGTCGGCCTCGGAGCACAGCGCTATCGAGCCGGACGCGGCGGCCTGCTTGTTCAGGTAGACCCATGTCGAGCCCCCGTCATCGTTGAGGCGCAGCCTCCTGCGCCACGCCGCGCCGCTCCCCCTCGACCTGACCGTCTCGCGCAGGCGCGCCAGCGACGCCGCCGAGGACGACGTGGACTCTGCGCGCGACTCGCCGACTGTCACGTCGCCCCCCTCGAGGACGGTGTCTAGCGCGCGGCGTATCGCGCCGGCGTCCTCGGAGGCAAACACGTCACATGACGCGCAAAGCGAGCACCTTGCGGCCGGGAGCGTCATTCTGCCATCCAGCGCGATATTGCGGCGTGGGCCGCCTCCACGAGCTCGTCGACGCCGATGTCATTGTTTGATATTGT
>RHFA01000157.1 GCA_003724275.1 Thaumarchaeota archaeon S13 | reverse complement strand
TAGGTCTCCGGGCGCATGACGAGATGCGTGTAGCGGCCCGGCCTGCCAAGTAGGAGCCCCGGCAGGCCGGGCGCCCCGAGCCTGACCTCCTCGGCACACGAGGCGCGAAGCGCCTCTAAGGCGCGCCCGTTAAGGGCACCGTAAATTCCGATTCCGCCCGGAAGCACAAGGTGGTCAGTCTCAAAGTGCTGCTCGGGAAGGCGGAGCGACCGGTCAATGGTTCCTGGCTCCCCCGCCCCGCCCTGGCCGTACGGTTCCCTCGCAAACACGCTGAGCGCCCCGCAGGGGAGGCTGTACTCGCCCTCCATGACGTTTGCGTACCTTGCGTGCAGGAACCGCTCTGCCCTGGTCGACGGGCTGCCCACCAGCGCGCCGTCCGGCGCTATCGTGGCCATGACCTGCCTCATGGGGCGGTAGGGGAACCGGGGAGTTAAAAGGATCCGCCATGGCTGGGGCCAAAATGCGCTGCCCGCGCCCGTGCGCGAAGATCCGCGCCAGGCTCGCCGACGATGTTGCATAACTAGGCACGCCTGGGGACGGAGATCTGGGTTTTTTGACCAAAAGATCCGACTTTGCCAACCGAAAATCGGATTGATCGGCAAACCCGGAGGCTGCCGTGGCGAGGCGCAGGGGCCGACGGCGGGGAGGAGGCAGGGGCGATGGCGGGAGGAGGCGCCGCGCCGTCCACCGTCGACTGGCAACAGTATCCCGGCGCGCCCGGACCGGCCACGCCGCAAGTCGGGTCGCCTTTGCACCATTCTGCACAGGCGCGACCTAGTCCGTGCCTAGTCACACAACACCGCCAACGCAAACCCGTGACTTATTAAGCTGCTAGGGCAACGAGCCGCGTGAAAGGCGTCGAGATCAGCGTAGAGCCCAACCCTGTAAGGCAGAACGAGGCCGTCACGATCACCGTGTCAACGCATGACGGCGGCGACCCCACGGGATGGCTATTGCGGTTGGTGGCCGCGGAGGGGCCCATAAAGCTGCCTCCGCGAAGGCTGGACGCGTATGGCGACCCAAGGCAGGGAAAGGCCGACACCTATGACTGCAAGGTCAGCACCGTCACGTTCGAGCCAGGCGATTACCTTGTCGACCTGTCGCCCAAGGGGTCGTTTGACCCACTGGAGATTGCCAGCAAAAGATTCACGGTTGTGCCGCAGAGGATAGTTATTGCCACCGCGGGCACGACGGGGCCTGATCCCAACTCTGCCCTTTTTAAATCGCTGCACAGACAATCCTAGCGGCCGTTGGTTCCCTGATCTAACCGCGGGCCAAAGCCCGCCTGGCGGGCCTGCCCCTCATTCCCGAACCTGCCCGCATGCCCGTGCCGCCCGTCACGACACAACCACAAGGCGCGACCGCAGGACTCCCGGGGCTCCGGGGAGTCCCGGGAGGCCAGGCCTGCCAAAAACCGCGCCTATTCACGCAACGGAGCCGATCCGGGAGCAATAATTATATCTAGACTCCCGGGCAGCCGCGCCGATGGATCACGACCAGGGTCATACGGCCTCCAACGCCAAGCCGCAAGGCGTTACTATGCCTGCTACCATAATAGAACCCATAGTCTCCGGCATTACCCAGAGGACAGAGCACAAGATCGCCTTCACTACCACGTCCACACGCTCTGCCGGGGAGAACATGCGGGTTGTAGGAGAGGACTAGGGTCATCGGAGACTCGATAGACTTTGAGGTGCTCAAGGAGCCATGGTGCACGTACCAGGTTTCTGACCGCACAAAAATAAAGATTCGAGATGTTCTGCTTGACGTGAGGCGCGTTATGGTTGACGGGATGCCAAAATACTCAATAAACACGGACACCCAAACGACCGTCCTGTGTTCCCAAGATCTAAGAGGAGAACCAACAGACCACATGCACACGAAAGAAGAGCTGTCACGCGCAGTCGAGCTGCGCGGCATGCACTGCGACGCCGCCTCTGCGGACCACAGCTCGTATGCCCTTGAGGACGGGACAAGGATCACGATAGGCATCGGCCAGGTGGACGTGTCAAGGACCACGCTCCATGACCGCCGAGGCGACCGGATATGCATGCTGGGCCGGGTTCCACTAATCCACGTGACACCGGCTCCCTAGTGCGGGGCGGGGCATGCCGCCTGGCTGCGCGCGACCGCCCCGCCCGCGCGGTGCGCCATCAAGCCGAGCCATGCCCGCCAAACACTATTAAGCCAAGCTAGGGCCGCCGCGGCGCGTAGCACATGCTCCCGCTGCGAGACGAAAACCCGCACCCGCCCGGATTCAAGCCAAAGGTGACGATCGCCCTCATAATCGCCAACGTCGCCGTCTTTTTCTACGAGGTCGCCTATACGGGGCAGTTTTGGGAGTTTGGCAACGCGGCCGCGGCGCGAATGTTCTACGAGTGGGGCGCGGTTCCGGCGTGCGTCACGGGGGCCGCGTCCGTAGGGGTGCAGTGCCCCGAGATGCCCTACTTTTCGCTGCTCACCTCGACGTTCATGCACGGGGGCCTCATGCACCTGGGGGGCAACATGCTGTTCCTGTGGATATTTGGCGACAATATCGAGCTAAAGTTCGGGCGCGCGGGGTTTTTGGCGATATACCTGGGCTGGGGAATAGCCGCGGGCCTGGCGCACGTTGCGATCGGGCCGGAGAGCGTGATACCTGCCGTTGGGGCATCTGGCGCCATATCGGGAGTCCTCGGGGCGTACCTCGTGCTGTTCCCGAGGGCAAAGATAATGACGTTTATGATGCTCGGGTTTTTCTGGCGCATGATGCACATTGAGGCAAAGTGGTTTCTGCCGTTCTGGCTCGTGTTCCAGAACCTGCTGCCGTTCTTTGTGAGCGGGTTTGGGATCGCCGGCGGCGGCGTGGCGTACATGGCGCACATTGGCGGGTTTGCAGCCGGCGTGGCCGTGGGGTATGCCTATAAAAAGTCGCACAGGTCCGACTATATGTACGGGACGAGGTACGGGTATGGGAGGTAGGCCCCTGAGCGTAGCGTGTGGCGTGGCCGCAACGCGGCAGCCGAGGGCCTTGGAGAGGCCATGGAGCGAGAGATCGGCCTCGCCGAGGCAGAGATGCGCAGCCTCCATCCGGCGCTAGCCGATGCGCTCTCCGAGAGCCGCGGGCCGCCTGCCGGCAGGCCCTAGAGGGGCGCGCGCCTCCGCCGAGCCGGTTAAATTGGGCCTCGCGCGCCGCGCGCGGCAATGCCCCTGATAACTGTCTCAATGTACCCCGGGCGCACCGCCGAGCAAAAGGAGAGGTTTGCCGCCGCCGTCACCGAGTCGGCAAAGTCCATCCTAGGCGCCGGCGAGTCGCACGTCATTGTGGTCTTTGAGGAGAACGAGCGCGAAAACTGGTACCAGGCGGGCCGGCCCCTCTAGGGCGCCGCGCTATCGGAACCCTCCGCCGGCGCGCGGCCCCTGGCCACGAGGCGCGCGTACGCCTCGCCTACCTCGGCGTCGGCCCCGCGCGAGTTCACCGTGGCCTCGGCCCACGTGATCGCCTCGCCGCCCACGGCGTTCTCCTTGAGCCACGCTCCCAGGCCGGGCGGCTCGCCGTACCCGTTGACGCCGGCGGCCACCGCCTCGGCGCCGGCGAGCTCGCGCGGCGTGAGCGCGCCAGAGTCGCCGTGCACCTCGATCCCACTGTCCGTGTACCTCGCCGCGCCGCACCCGACGGCCTTTTCGAGCGCGTCGTACATCCAGTCTCGTCCCCTGGGCATCCCTGCGTCCACGGGCCGCACGAGGGAGACGACGCCGTACATGTCCCTGCTCACGACCCCGGCGTACTTTGCGGCGTACAGCGCCCCCTCGGTCGACCCGCTGCCCCACCTCCCGCGCTCGCGCGCCGACTCTTCGCTTAGGGAAAGGG
>RHFA01000143.1 GCA_003724275.1 Thaumarchaeota archaeon S13 | reverse complement strand
TATTATGAACATCATCACGATGCCGTATATGGCGATCGACTCGACCATGCCGACAAATATGAAGACTTTTGACTGGAGGGCGGGGTTTTCGCTTATCACGGCAAGGCCCGCGGCGCCTACCTGGCCCAGGCCGATGCCGGCGCCAAAGGCCGCCAGGCCAAAGGCGAGGCCCGCCCCAAAGAGCTTTAGGCCCGTAGAGTCGTCGCCGGTGCCCTGCGCGTGCGCGGTTCCCGCAAACGAGGCCGCCGAGAGGGCCACGAGGGTGAGCATTATGGGTATCGCCCGCTTCATTGACGGGGCGCCCCCAAAAATGTCCTTATTTAAAGTATGAAGGCATTTTGGGCCGCCGGGCGCGGCGTGGGGGCTCGGGGGCACGAAATCGTGCGAGGAGGCCGGCAGGCGCCCTCCGGGGCGCGCCCGGCCGGCGCCGCCGCCCCCTGCGGACGGGTTATGTGTCCAGGCTAGCCCCGACCCGCCGCGAAGGCAGGAGGGGAAGGCGCCCGGGAGTACGTCGCAAGGCACCTTTGCGCGATCGCCGAGGAGCGCCTGCCCCCGCCCACACCGCGCAGGCCCCAAAAGCCATTAATTGCCGCGCGCTCGCAGCCCTGCCCATGGCGAGAAGCCCAAGCAACGAGGAGGTCATCGCGATGGTTCGCTCGCTCCTCACCGTCAGGTCAGTTAACGAGGGGGACGGGTTTATCTGGTTTGCCGTGGACGACCGCGAGATCGAGGCCCCGTTTGTGAGGCTCACGCGGATGCTCGACGGGACCGACGTCGTGTGCAGGGTAGAGTCGGCCGACGGCCAGCTGGGCATATTTGCGCACAGGGTAGAGCACAAAAAGGAGGGCTTTTTTTTCACGTCGCCGTGGGTCCCGAGGGCGCTCTTTGCCGTGGTCGTCTCCTTTGTCATGGTGGACGGGTACGTCCGGACAGAGCAGGCAAACGAGATTGTGGGCATTGGCGACCCGCTGGCCTCGGCGGCCGCCTATACGCTGGCGCTGCTCGGCATACTCGGCACGCACGAGCTCGGCCACCTCGCGGCGTCCTGGCACCACCGCCTCAGGACAACGTGGCCGTACTTTATACCCGGCCTGCCCGTCATAGGCATACCCACGTTTGGCGCGTTCATCCAGTCGCGCGGCGTCACGGTGAACCGGAGGATACTCTTTGACGTCGCGATCGGCGGGCCAGTCGCGGGCCTCGCCGTCACTGCCGTCGTCGTCGTCGTCGGCGCCTCGACTGCCCCAGTCCTCACCGTCGAGGAGGCCGACGCGCTCGAGCTCTCCGAGTGGAGCCTCGGCGAGCCGCTCCTCATGCGCGCGGCGATCGGGGCCTTTGGGGGCGCCGGCGAGGGCACGACGATCCTGCTCACGCCGATGCTCTTTGCGGCGTGGATTGGGTTTTTCATAACGTTTCTCAACATGCTTCCCGCCTGGCAGCTCGACGGCGGGCACATGGCGCGCGTCCTCCTGGGCCGCAAGTGGCACCGATATGCGACGTACGGCAGCATCGCGCTCCTCGCGCTGCTAAACCAGTGGGCCATGGCCATACTCATCATCGTCCTCTCGACGAGGAGCCCGGGCGCCGAGCCGCTCGACGACGTGACGCCGCTGACGGCCAGCCGCAAGGCCGCGTTTGCCGCAATGGCCGCGCTAGCCTTTCTGTGCGCGCCGCTGCCGCCGGCGCAGCTAGACGCCGTCCTTGGCCTCCTTGGCGCCTAGGGGCCGCGCCGCGCCGAGGACCGCATGCGCGCCGTCGGCGACGACGGCGACCTTTTGGCGCGGGCCCTTTTTGAGCACGTGCTCCAGGGCGAGCTTTGCCGAGTCCAGCGGCGACATCCACAGCCTCCTCGCGTACAGGCCGGGCAGCGTAGAGACGATGGCCACGGCGACGCGCTCGCGCGCGCCAGCTAGGTAGAGGAGGTCCTCCATCCCGTCCATGTACGCCGGCGGGCGCCTCGTGCGCTCGACGGTCATGCGCCCCTCTACAAACCTGCGCAGGGCCTCCGAGCCCAGGCCGCCAGAGCACTCGGCGAGGAGCACGGCGAGGCCGCCCTCGGGAACCGCGCGCGCGCATGCCCACAGCGAGTGGAGCGCCCTGGATAGCGTCGCGCCGCTGTGCGCGTTTCCGGGACAGAGTATCACCGAGCGGTTCGCCGAGGCGCACTCGAGGGCGCGGCCGGCCGACAGCGCGACGCGGGCCGTCTCGGCGGGATCGCCAACGGCGACCTCGGCCACGCCGCGGCCCCCGCCGACGACCTCGATGGCAGTGGCGCCAAGCGACGAGGCGTGCGCCCTGGCCACCTCCAGCGGCGGCGTCCCCGGGCCGGGCAACGGCGAGTCGCCGTCCCGCGCGGCGTACGCCGCGCGCATCTCCTCGCCGCCGGCGCGGCGCAGCAGCCTAGCGGCCACCGTGCAGGTCCCAAAGAGGCCGTCGACCTCGGCCTCGGCGAGGAACGCCATGCCGCGCGGGTCGCGCCCCGCCTCCAGCTCGGCGACCTCGGTTTCCCCCGGCACGACGGCGCGAGCGCGGCCCATCTCGCCGCGCTCGGCGAGCACGCGCGGCGGCGGGGCCGAGCGCGACTCGCAGAGCGCGCGCAGCGCGCCGACGGCCGCGCCCGTGGCCGCCGTGGCGTTGAGCATGACGACCTCCCGCGGGGCCTCGCCGAGGGCCCCGAGCCTCTCTCCGAGGGCCTCGGGCGCCATGGCCTCGCCTCCGGCAGAGACCGTGTCGCCGAGGTTCTCGGCCCTGATGTCCAGGACAGAGTCCGCCGAGCCGTAGTTGAGCCATATCTCGGGCATCTGCGCGCGCCCCGCGCACAAACCAAAATAAAACCGTCTCGCTGGCGCCCGCGCGTGGGCCACGACGACCTCGCCGAGTCGCTCCACTCGCTGGGCGCGCTCAAGTTTGGCGACTTTGAGCTCTCCGGGGGCGGGAGGAGCCCGTACTATGTGGACATGAGGGCGGTCCCCTCCTCGCCGGTGGCCTTTAGGAGGGCCGTCGGGGCCCTCCTGGGCACGATCGAGGCGTCCGTCGGCCTGGACTCCGTGGGCACGATCGCCTCGGTCCCCACGGGCGGCCTCGTCTTTGCCTCGGCCCTGGCCCTCGAGTCGGCAAAGCCGCTTGCGTACGTGCGCGCCTCGCCAAAGGGCCACGGGACCTCGCGCGCCGTGGAGGGCAGCGTCTCGGCCGGCGACAGGGTCCTCCTCATAGACGACGTCGCCACCACGGGGGGCTCGCTCCTGCGCGCCGCCGCGGCCCTGCGCGCCGCCGGCGCCAGGGTCGACTGCGCCGTCGTGCTAGTCGACCGCCTCGAGGGGGCCGCCGCGGCCCTGCGCGCCGAGGGGATTGGGCTGCACAGCGTCTCGACGATACTCGACCTCGCCACCGCCCTGCGCTCGCGCGGCAGGATAGGCGAGGACGTCATGCGCGAGATACGCGCGCGCACGGGCCAGTCGTGAACGGCAGCTCGGTCAAATGCCTTCTCATCATGGTCAGGTTAACTCTGATTCCTCATCGCGGCCGGGGGCGGCCCCGCGCAGAGCTCGCTTTAAAACTAGCGTGGGTGGGCCCGATGGGCTTCGATCCCGTGGCTCACCGGTTATGAGCCGGTTACTCTACCAAGCTGAGTTACGGGCCCACGCCCCGCCGCGCCGCCGCGCGGCTATAAAATGTTACACGCCCTACCGCAGGGCCGCGGCCCCCAAAGGGCGCCGCCGCCGCAGGAAAAGCCCGGCCGGCCCCGAAAGGGGCGGCGGGATGGCGCCGGGGCCTCGACGGGGAGGCCGCGGCCGGACCCGCCACCAGGAACCAAAAGGGGCCGGCAGAACGGGGCCGTGGCCCTGCCGGCGCGGCGCGCCATTGCAAAGGCGGCGCGGCCCGTCTGGGCGGACGCAAGGCTGCGGGGCGGCGACGG
>RHFA01000119.1 GCA_003724275.1 Thaumarchaeota archaeon S13 | reverse complement strand
CGGCGTTCGTCAGCAGGGTGCTTGACGGCGGGCCGCCACTGTTTATGGATGGCAATGCAGCCCATGCAGAGCACGACCAGTACAGTGTTGCGGTTGCGGACCTAGAATGTGCGCAATACACCGGAATGACCATGTCCCCAAAATTCATTGGCGTGGGCCTCAAGCGTGGACTCTCCGGAAGTGGCGTGCTGCGCCTCCTGTCGTGGCTCCAGCTTCACCACGACCCGATGCTCCGATGCGAGCAGGTGATGGCAGGGGCGTGCGGTGCATAGGCACACGCTCCTAGTGAACAAAATGCTTGTTTTGGCCGTCGTGAGCGAGGGAGGGCAGCCGTCTACATTGCATGATTGCGGGTACCGCATACATGCAATCGAGGGGGGAGTTCGCGTGTGGGGCAGGACGGTCGTGCCCGACATCATGCTTCTAAACGAGAAAGCGGGGCACAGGATCCCTGTAGGCTGCAAAGGCGGAGCAAACGTAAAGCCCGGCCAGGACGGCAGGTACGCCCGAATGCTCCTAGAGGACATACTCGAAGGCGCAAGGCCGCCGTGCGGGGTTCACTCACACACGTTTGCGTATGCCGCAAGCGAGGAGCATGTCTAGAGGATGCGCGCGCGCACGGACTTTCCGATAATCGCGTTTGGACCCCACACTGTTCGAGTAACAGGGGATCTTGGGCACGCGCGCCTGACGCAAGAGCTGCAGGGAGGCGTCAGCCTAGGAGAGGAGCCGGCGCCTCTGTTTTACATCTACCCGTTCTCAATCAACGACGGCGATGAGTGCGTTGACTCGCAGGTGGCCTCTGGCATCCTGTCGTGCCTGTGGGAGAACCCCGGCATGAGGCTGAGCCAACCGCGCCACGGCCGACGAGGTGCTTCGTGTTGCCCACCCGTTCCATGAAAAGTATGCGCCTGCCCACAGGGCAGAGCTCGTCGAGGTGGTGCGGCGCAGCGTTGCGAGGATACTCGCGAGACGCTCTGCCGGGAGGGCGGGCTGGAGGGCGCGCTGCGCGCATTGATGCTCGACGGCGCCGGCACGCCGCGCCGCCTAAAGACGTTCACGGTGGAGGTCAGCGACGAGAGTCTCCCCAAGAGCAGGTACAAGAGCATCCGGTGGGCCAGCAGGCCAACCGGAATCGACGGCGTCTCGGTCATCATCTGCCATGACCTCAAGGGGGAACTGCCAGAGTGCGAGCTCGTGCTGGACCGCAGGCCGGGGAGGTTTTGCCTAGTCCACACTGCCGAGGAGGACGCCGTGGCCGAAAAGGCCGTTGCGACGATGGCCTACACGACGCAGGTAAACCGCGCGTGGGTGTGCCCCAGCGTGCTAGGCGAGCTTGGGGGGAGGCGCGCACGCGGCAACGGGAACGACATGCTGGGGACGGTGCGCATGAAAAGAGACGGTGCCGCAAGCGCCGACGTGCGCTGCGACGGCATGGTCGCACATGCCGGTGGCGAGTCGGTCGAGGCGCACCTGCGCATTGCGGGCGATGTCCTGGCGGCTTCGGCGAGGATGTGCGCCAACGCCGAGAGGTTTCTCATAGGCACCGTCGACACGCCGGGTGGAACGCGCTTTGACATAAATCCCATAGACATTGAGCTAATGCGCAAGATTGAGGACGTGCCCGGGTTCATCTCCAGCACGCTTGACGGGACGCTTCCACTCCTGACTGTCGTGGCTCCAGCTTCACCACGACCCGATGCTCCGATGCGAGCAGGTGATGGCAGGGGCGTGCGGCGCATAGGCACACGCTCCTCATGAACAAGGTTCTGGCTATGTGCAGTGCAGTTATGCACGGGTGGGCGTCAACGTTGTATGAACATGGGTACCGAGTCTTTGCCATTGAGAGGAGCATCCGTGTGGGATGCAGGATTGTCGTGCCCGACATCATGCTTCTGAACGAGGAGGCGGGACACATTCTCATAATAGATTGCAAGGGAGGCTCCAACATAAAGCCCGACCAAGACAGCAGGTACGCACGAGTGAGCTTGACGGCGATACTTGAGGGCACAAGGCTACCGTGTGAAGCGTGTGAAGCGTGTTTGCACATGTTTGCGTATGCCATAGACGAGACACATGAGGAGAGGATACGGGCGCATACGGACTTTGCGCTGATTGTGTTTGGTGACCACGTCGTGCGTGGGATCGGCGACCTTGGGCATGAACCGCCTACACGTGAGCTGCAGGGCGGGGTGAGCCTAGACGACACGGTGCCCCAGTTTATCCCCTATCCGTTCTCGATCAATGGCGTGGACAAGGACATTGACGCATGCGTAAAAAGATCCATGCAGGCGCTCTCCCTCCCCCTCCAGGACAAGAACATCACGGGCAACCGTGCCACTGCGGCCATGATACTTCGCAATGCCCATCCGTTCCATGTGAGCTATGCGCCGACGCACATGGCCGAGTTGGCAGAGGCGACGCGGCTCGGCGCCGGAAGGGTGCTCGCGAGTCACGGCGTGACGGACAGGCCACGCTCGCGCCAAGATGGCTCTAGGTAGCGACGCGTCGGCCCGGCGCTTTGCCCCCCGGTTCCGGCAGGCCATGCCGTGGCCCGCCGGCGGCGGCCCGGCGGCGGCGGCGCTGCGTCGCGGTGACGCCGGCGCGCGCGCCCTCCAGGGTGGTTTTAAATAGGATCCCGCGGCGGCGCGCGCGCCATGGAGACGGACTATGACGTCATCATAGCCGGCGGCGGCCTGGCCGGCACGGTCGTGGCCCACTCGGTCGCAAAGCACTCCTCGCGGCGCCTGCGCACGCTAGTCGTGGACCGCAGCCCCGAGTCCATGCCCGGCAGCAAGAGCGTGAGCGGCTGGATATGCGGCGACGCCGTGAGCAGGGAGGCCGTCGACTATATGACAAAGCACACGGGCGTCGCGTGGTCAGGGCCGGAGATAGAGCACACGGTAAAGGGCGTCATGGCCTTCTCTCCGGACCGCGAGACGGCCATACCCTTTGACGGCGACGGGTACATGCTCAACAGGCAGGTCCTCCCGCAAGAGCAGAACCGCCGCGCCAGGGAGATGGGCGTCGACTTTGACTTTGGGGTAAACCTCACGGGCCTGCTCTACGACGGCGACAGCGTCTGCGGCGTCGAGGGCCGGCCCAGGGGCGGCGGCGCGTACAGGAAAACCGCAAAAATCGTCGTCGACGCGACGGGCATGACGTCAATGCTGCGCAACCAGATACGCAACACGGACAAGATAGAGCGCAAGGTCGACAGGCGCGACGTAGAGTCTACGGGCCGGCACATCATGCGCTTTGAGGCCGGCGAGGAGGACAAGACAGAGTTTGACCCCGACTATTGCATAATACACCTAGACCAGGACATCGCGCCGGGGGGGTACGGCTGGGTCTTTCCAAAGGGGAACGACAAGGTCAACATTGGCCTCGGAGTCGAAAAGACGCTCCTCGCCAGGCGCAACGAGCGCCTCGGGAAAAAGGACGACGTGTCCGGGCTCATAGACGAGTATGTCGCGCGCAACCGCGCGATAAGGAGCCCGCGCCTCTCCGAGGACGCCGGCGACTCGGACAACGCAACGGGAAACTTTCAGGTGTCCGTGAGAAGGCAGAACGACTGCCTCGTCGCCGGCGGCTACATGCTAGTCGGCGACTCGGCGTGGATGCCAAAGCCCCTTGACGCCGGCGGGATCGGGCCGGCCCTCATAGCCGGCACGATCGCCGGCAGGTGCGCCGTGGCAGCCATAGAGGCCGGCGACACGGGCGAGGCGGGCCTGTGGCAGTACAACAGGGAGTACATCGACGAGTACGGCTACAAGACGGCCGGCCTCGAGGTGTTTAGGCGGTTCATCCAGACGCTCACCAACTCGCAGATCAACTATGGCATGAGGCACTTTTTGGGCGACATGGACGTCGAGTCGATATCTAGGGGCGAGCACCCCGACTTTGGCGGCGTCGGGAGGCTCGGCATGCTAGTCAGGGGCGCGCTAAACAGGAGGCTCGCCGGCGGCCTGCGCGCGACGACGGCGCAGAACCGCCTCCTCACGGCGCACTATCGCGCGTTCCCCGAGTCGCCGCGCGGGTTTGGCGAGTGGAGGCGCCGCCTCCACGGGCTGCTCGGCGGGGCCGGCGCGGCCATGGCGCGCTACTCCTAGCGCGCCGGCGCTACAAGGTTTAATTGCCCGCCGCGCCGCGCGCGGCGCGCGATGGCCGGCGCGGGGTACCTTGACTGGAACGGGTCCCTCGAGGCCCTGGGCCGCGCGCACGACGCAGGCGTGTTTGCGCTAGTCATCGGCCCAAAGGGGACCGGCAAGACGACGCTCGTGCGCGAGTTTGCCGCGTCGCGCGGCCTGCCGATCGAGTCGGCCAACCTGAGCCTGCGCACGCGCGAGGCCCACCTCGTCGGGACAAAGACGCTCGAGGGCGGCAGCGTCGCGTTCACCGAGGGGATACTCGTGAGGTCGATGAGGCGCGGGGGCATAATGTACCTTGACGAGCTCAACGCCGCCGAGGCCGACGTGCTCCTCAGGCTCGACGAGGCCCTTGATGACCGCCGCGAGCTCGTCCTAAAAGAGTCCGCCGGCGAGACTGTCCGCGCCGCCGGCGGGTGGTACGCCGTGGCGACGATAAACCCCCTCTCGCATGCCGGCACAAAGGAGCTCCCGCCGCAGCTCCTAAGCCGCTTTCCGGCGAGGATCCGCCTCGAGTACCCGCCGGCCGAAACCGAGGCCGAGATTGTGCGCAGGCACGCAGGCGCCGCGTGCGCCGGCGCCGACCTGGACGCCGGCATACGCCTCGCCGGCGCGCTGCGCGGGGCCGCGGCCGTCGAGGAGCTCGCGTATGCGCCGAGCATGCGCGAGACGATAGCGTACGCGAGGCTCGTCGGCGCGGGCCTGCCCGCGCGCGACGCGGCGATGACGGTATTTGGCAACGTGTACGCGCAGTGGGGCGAGATTGAGCACAAAAAGGTAGCCGGGATCATCACGTCGATGTTTGGGGGCCAGTAGTGGGAGATGGGGGGCGAGAGCGCGGCGCGCGCCGCCGAGATTGCCACGTTCCTGGCGAGGTGCTGGTCCGGCGACGCCGGCGCGGCCGTCTCGTTTTCGCGCGGGCCGTGGCGCGCGCGCGGGCCCATGCGCGTTGCGCCCATGGACGCGCTCTCGGGAACGGGCATCGACAGGTACAGGCAGCTGCGCGCCAACGTCTGGCACGCGGCGATGAGGAGGCGCCACGGCGGGCCGGAGATGAGCGGCGACCACGCCTTTGGCTTTGTGCTCAACGCGCTCGAGGTCCGCCGGACCGAGATAGCCGGCCTCGCCGAGTGGCGCGGCATGGCCGGCGAGGTCATATTCAACCACGCCTTCCAGTGGCTCTACAGGCCGCTGCTCAACGAGGTCCACGGCAGGCCGCGCGCCGCCGAGGCGTTCCTGCAAGAGTTCCTCTTTGGCGGCACAAAGGGCGACGTGTCTGACAGGCAGCTTGGCGCCGCGCGCCGCGCCGCGCGCGCCGGCGCCGAGGCCGTCGAGGCGGCCCTCGGCGGCGACGGCGGCGCGCTCGAGGCCGCGGTCCCGGCCATACTCGCCGAGCTCGAGCTGGACCCGCTCGCCGGCATTCCCGTCGCGTTCCCGTGGTCGAGGCCAGACATGCCGCTCGGCGAGGACGACATGCCCAGGTCGATCGCGCGCGTC
>RHFA01000126.1 GCA_003724275.1 Thaumarchaeota archaeon S13 | reverse complement strand
ATCTCGTCGGATATGACCAGGCCGACGCGCGACATCCACGCCGGCCTGTGGCGCATGAGCGAGTCCATGCGCTCGTTGGTGAGCACGATAATGTCGGCGGCCTCTAGGGCCGCCTCCCTGGCGTCATAGTCGCCCGTGGACACGGCGACCGTGGGCCGCACGCCGCCCACGCCGCCGCCGGCGAGCTCGCCAAACTCGGCGCGCTTTTCAGAGGCGAGCGCGCGCAGCGGGCTGAGGTATATAGCCTTGCCGGCCCCGCGAGATATACATGCCATGATCGCCAGCATCGCGATGAGCGTCTTGCCGCTTGCAGTCGGCGCCGAGACGAGCACGCTGCAGCTTTGCGACGTACTTGCGCGCCTCCTCCTCGTCAAACTTTGTGGACTTGAGGAGCTCCTCGACGAGGCGCTTTTCCTCGACGGGCTCCTTTGGCGTGCCCTCTAGCGACTTTAGTATGTCCATGAAGAGCTGCAGCTTGCCCATCTCGCTGCGCGGCTTGCCCTGCAGGACGCCCATGTCTACCTTGCCCGTGTTGACGTCGACGCCGACGTCCTGGAGCATCGCCTGCACGAGGTATATCGCGCGCTCGGCGTCCTCGACCTCGACGCGCGTCCTCATCAGCAGGCGAGCTCGGGCCATCGCGAGCCGCACGAGGCCCTCCAGCTGGCGCGGCGTGACAGTTATCATGTCCTCGGACTCTACGTGCCTCATCTTTAGATAGTACTCGATGATCTTGTCCTTTGCCTCCTCGGTGAGCTGCGGATCCCCGTGCTTTGCATAGGCGAGGTACTTTGTGAGCATGTCGGGGTCTATGAGGGACTTTGCCGAGACGCCCCCGGGCGTGTGGAGGTTTATGATGTGGCTGGCCATCTCCCTGTCGCGCTCCTTTGAGGGCTTGTCGCGCACGGCGAATATCAGGTCAAAGCGCGTGAGCAGCGGTATCGGCAGGTTTACGTTCTCGTTGAGGTTCTTGTAGGGGTCGTACTTGCCGTACATTGGGTTTGCCGCCGCGAGTATCGACGAGCGCGCGTTGAGCGTGGCGACGATGCCGCCCTTTGCGACGCTGACTGACTGCTGCTCCATGACCTCGTGGAGCGCGCTGCTGTCCTCGGGCTTCATCTTGTCAAACTCGTCAATGCAGACTAGGCCCTGGTCGCCGAGCACGACGGCGCCGGCCTCTAGCATCATCATGCCCGTGCGCGTGTCGCGGATGACTGCCGCCGTCAGGCCCGCGGCCGTAGAGCCGCGGCCCGACGTGTAGAGGCCCCTGGGCGCTATCCTGGAGCAGAACTTGAGCATTGCGCTCTTTGCCGTGCCCGGATCCCCGACGAGAAAGACGTTGATGTCCCCGCGTATCTTGCCGCCATCAGGCAGGCGCCTCTCGAGGGCCCCGACTATGAGGAGCAGTATGGCCTCCTTTATGATCTCGTGGCCCATGATGTTGGGCGCAAACGACTGGATGAGGCGGTCGTACGTGTCCGGCGCGCGCGCGAGGAGCTGTATCTCGCGCTCCTCCTCGGGCGAGACGGCCTCGCGCTCGGTCGTCCTGGATATCTTTGAGCCGCGCCCGCCGAGAAACTCGACGCTGTTGCTGTCCATGATGAACCTGTAGAGGCCGCTCTTGCCCTGCGGCACGCCCGTGACGCGCTCTTGCTCTATGCGGACGATCCCCGTGAGGACGATGCGGTCGCCCGGCCGCGCGTTGTCCACCAGGTCCTGCTTTACGTTGACGTCAATGTACTCGGGCATGCCGCCCGGCGGTATGTCCTCGGGGAGGTCCTGCAGCCGCATGCTCTGAAAGTCGACAAACCTGCTCTGGGCCTCGTCGACCTCGAGGTCGCGGTGGTCGCACTTTGGGAACGCGCACTTTGGCGGCGGCGCGACGCTCATGCCCTTTAGGAGGACAACCCTGTTGGGGTGGCCATCGGGGCACGTGTAGGTCACCTCTTGCGCGTGCGGCTTTACCTCTGACGCGCGCACGACCATGCCGGACACGCTCGTCATCTTGCCTATCACCTCGGAGTTTATCTTGCGCAGGCTGCGGTGCATTGGATAGTTGACAATGCGCGCGCGTATGTCGCGCTTGCGCCTCCCCGCATAGTCGCGAAACTTTATGGCGAGAATGTCAGTTATCGCCGTGGCGAACGCCTCGAGGGCAACGTCGGCGCTCTCGTTGAACGCGCGCGCAATCTCGCCGCCCTCGGTCACAAGGTCGTTATAGTCTATGACCGCATAGACTGCGTTCTTTGAGGGCATCTCGTCTATCTGCATGACATAGGAGAGCCTGCCTTCGCCGTCGCGGTGCGTGAGGAGGAGGGTCCTTGCCATGTCCGTCAGCGCTGCGACCGTAGGCGACGCGCCGGCCTCGGCCTTGGCCTCGACGGCGCCGCCGGCCTCTGGCTCTGGGGGAACCTGCTCGCTCATGCCGCCCCTCCCGTGGCGTGCGCCACAAACTCGTCGTGCGATGCCCTCATCTGCTCGTACAGGCTGCGCTCCTCTATCGTGAGCTTTTCGGCGTTGGTCGCGCTCAGCTTGGACGATATGACGAGGCGCGCTATCTTTGAGACGCGGCTTCGGACCAGCGAGTTGAGCATGCTGCCGAGCTCCTCGCGCTTTTGCTGCGGCGCGCGCTCGAGGTGGGCCTGCACGCGCACGTAAAAGTGGTCATCAAGGCTGGCTAGCTGGTAGTCGTCCAGGCCGTTCTCCTTTGAGATCGCCTGCTTTAGCTCGGGCTCCATGCTCGGCTCGTCGACCCTGGCGTGGCCCCCCTCCTCGAGGGCCCGCGCGACCCAGCGCGGAAGGTTTAGCACGTCGCCCTCCCTGCCCGAGACGTCGGTTCCCGAGACTGACGTGGATATGTCGGCCGTAAACGTCACCTTTACGTCCTCGAGGTCATACCCCGCCCTGCCGGCCTTTTGGGCCGAGGATATCCTGGCCGCCTCAGCCATCGCCGCGCGCCCCCACGCGCGCGCCAGGGTGTCGCCTGCGCGTCATGACCTTGATGCGGCGGCACTGGTTTATAAATAGTCATGGCGGCGCCCACGCCTGAAATGGCAGCCGACGGCGTGATGTGGGTCGAAAAGCACCGGCCGCGCGAGCTCGGCGAGATCGCCGGCCAGGCCGAGATCGTCGGGAGCCTCGAGGCCCTCGCGGCGCGGCCAGCCGAGATGCCGCACCTCCTCCTCGCCGGCTCGCCGGGCACGGGCAAGACGACGGCGGCGATGTGCCTGTGCAGGAGGGTCCTCGGCGACGCCTGGCGCGACCACGCCCTGGAGCTAAACGCGTCAGACGAGCGCGGCATCGCGATGGTCCGCGAGCGCGTAAAGACGTTCTCGCGGTACGCCGGCATGGGCGGCGTGCCGTTTCGAGTCATCATACTCGACGAGGCCGACGAGATGACATCAGACGCGCAGACTGCGCTGCGCCGCATCATCGAGGACACGGCTCGCCACTGCCGCTTTATCATAATAGCAAACAACCTCTCGCGGATCATAGAGCCCATACAGAGCAGGTGCGCCGTGTTTAGGTTTACGGCAGTTCCCGAAAAGGCGATCAAGGCGCGCCTCGCCCACATTGCAAAAAAAGAGGGAGCAAAGTCCGCCGCCGGCGGCCTCGAGGCTATACTAGAGGCGTCCGGCGGGGACCTGCGCCACTCCGTAAACATGATGCAGGTCGCAGCCGCGCTTCCCGGCGGCATCACAGCCGAGAACGCCCGGACCGCAGCAGGCCTCACGGCCGAGTCACAGCTCGACGATGTCCTCAAGATGGCCCTCTCGGGCAAGGTGGCAAAGGCGCGAGAGCGCGTCATCGAGATGCTTCGCGTGAACGGCCTCTCTGGCGCCGACATACTGCGCGGGATCAACGCCGCAGTCAACAGGGCAGGCCCGCCACGGGCCGAGGAGCTCGTCAGGGCGATCTCCGAGTATGACTATCGCATACTCGTCGGCGCGAGCCCCGAGATACAGCTCTCGGCCATGCTCTACGAGCTCGGCGCGATCGGCGCGAGGGAATAGGCGCAGAGAGGGGGATTTGAACCCCCGCGTGCTAGGCACACAGGCTCTCAAGGCCCGCGCCCTACCGGGCTAGGCGACCTCTGCGCCGCGCGCGCGGGCCGCTGCCCCTAAAATCTGTTGCGCGGCGCCGCCCCCGCGAAAATGTCCAAAATATGCGCAGCCCCAAGCGGGGCCGGCTAGTCGTGCGCGTGGGGGTTCTCACCGGCCTCGAGCTTTGTGTATGTGCCCGCTGCCTTTTCGTGGTGCTCGAGGTTGGACTGGTCCACCTTTATGGCCTCGGGCGGGCAGACTGAGACGCAGGCCATGCACCATATGCAGTCGTGCTCCCTGATGGGATCCGCCTTGTCGGTGTAGTCCTTGCGCTCCTCCTTTTCAGAGCTGCCCGTCCCCTCAAAGGTCTCGCCGGAGACCTTTTCGGCCGGGATGTCCTTCTCAGTCCTGTACCACTGGAAGACCTGCACGGGGCACGCCTCGATGCAGGCGCCGTCGGCCACGCACGAGTCCCAGTCTACTGCGACCATCGTGCCGCTCACGCCGAGCGGTACCTGCTTTTCGCCGCGTGCCTTGTATGCGGCCTTTACCTCGTCGTTTGAGAACGCCTCCGCGTCGCCCCTTCCGGGTCCCCACATAAAGTGGAAGTTCTCCCCGTCCGAGTGCATGATCTTTCCCGTGGGCTTGAGGCCCTCTGGAAAGTTCTCCGCGATCGGCATGACGCGCGCCCCCCGGGGGTCATTATTTAAAGCTAGACAAATTTAGGGCCGACTAACGGCCCGAGAGCGGCCACTATAACGCCGTTTTTGCGGGAGGCGGCCCTAGGTTAATATCGCATCGCGGCCCGCGCGCGCGGCGCGTGGACATATTCAAGCATGACATGTACCGCGGGCCGAACATTGGGATATACGCCGCGGCCTGCGACGGGTGCGTCTTTTTGCCGCGCGGCTTTGCGAGGGCAAAGGCCGAGCGCATCTCGGCCCGCCTCGGGGCCAGGGCAGTCCTGGCCTCGGTGGCCGGCACGCGCGTCCTGGGGACCATGATGGTCGCCGTGGGCCGCACGGTCCTGCTGCCGGCCACGGTCATGGCCCCGGAGGCCGAGCTCATCGCCTCCGAGGCCGGCATGGAGACGGCCGTGATCGAGTCGCGCTATACTGCCCTGGGCAACCTCGTGTGCGCCAACGAGCACGGCGCGATCGTCTCCCCCGAGATGCCCAGGGCCGACGCGGCGGCGATCGGCGACGCGCTCGGCGTCGAGGCCGTCCAGTCGCGCATAGCGGGGTACCACCAGGCCGGCGCGATGATCGCGGCAAACTCGAGCGGGGGCGTAATACACCCGGAGGCAAGCGACGAGGAGGTCTCCCTGGTGTCCGGGGTCCTGCGGGCCAGGATCGAGCTCGCCACGGTCAACGGCGGCGTGCCGTTCGTGTCATCCGGGCTGCTGGTGAACAACAGGGCCGTCATGGCCGGCTCGTTCACGAGCGGGCCGGAGATAATGATGCTCACTCGCGCGTTTCTGAACTGAGGGCCGCCTCGAGCGCGCCGTGGACGGCGCCGGCCTCGACGGTAGACTCTGTTCGTGCCACCATGTCGCGCACGACGACCCTGCCCTCTGCCCACTCGCGCGGCGCGACGATGACCACGGCGCGCGCGCCGTCGCGCTCGGCAGCGGCAATCTGCCTTGCAAGCGGCCTCTGCACGAGGCTGGCAGACGCGGCAATCCCGCGCTGCCTGATGCGCGAGGCCAGCGCACCGGCCTCTGCGCCGAGCTCGCCGCCGACATGCACTACGGCGACGCGCGCGCCGCACGGCGCGCCGGCCCAGCCCATGGCCGCCAGCGTCCTCTCCACGCCGCCGGCGGCGCCTGCGGCCGGCATCGCCGGCCCGCCGAGCGCCTCGGAGAGCGAGTCGTACCTTCCGCCGCCGGCCAGCGCGCCGACCGACATGTCCGGCCCGAACGCCTCAAAGACGGTTCCAGAGTAATAGTCGAGCCCGCGCACGATGCCGAGGTTGACCGTCGCGCACCCGACGCCGCGCCGCTCAAGCGAGTCCATGACTGCGCCAAGCTCGTCCCAGCCGTCCGGCTCCCCGCCGCCGAGGGCGTCCCTGGCCTCGCCGGCGCTGCCGCGAGCGCGCGCCAGGCGCATGGCGCCCTCGAGGGCCTCGCGCGAGTGCCCACGGCGCGCAAAATCGGCAATGACGTCGGCCTCTGGCCTGCGCTGCGCGCGGTCGACGGCGCGCAGCAGCGCGGCCACGTCGCCGCCCAGGCTCCGCACGTGGGCCTCGGCTATGGCCCTGTGGCTGACCTCCAGGCGCGCGCCGCCCATGCCCAGGGCCTCGAGCATGCGGACCGTAAACTCGGCGACCTCGGCGTCGGCCTCGGCGCCGGCGGCCCCGTAGACCTCGACGTTCCACTGGTGAAAGTGGCGATAGCGGCCCTTTTGCGGCTCGTCGTACCTCCAGACGCCGCCAAAGGCGGCCATGCGCGCCGGCACGGGCAGGGACCTCTGGGCCGCGGCGCCGCGGGCCATGCCCACGGTCATGTCAAAGCGCAGCGCGACGGCGCGGCCGCCCTTGTCCTCAAAGTGGTAGACCTCCTCGCGTATGGCAGGGCCGGCCTTTGCCTCCAGCGTAGAGAGGAGCTCGATCGTGGACGGCTCGACGAGCGTGTACCCAAAGAGGCCGCACGTCCTCGCAAAGGCTGCCCTCACGGACTCGATCCCGGCAGTCTCGGCGGCGCCAATGTCCCTCATCCCCCGCGGCAGGCCCATCGCCGCCGGCGCGGCCCGCGCGCCGATTTAGCCTTTGCGGCGGCTCGCGCCGGTGGCGCTCCACAGTTAAATAATTGCGCCGGCGCCGGCGGCCCCGTGGACCTGTTCACGATGCTTGGCCTCCCGTCAGAGCTCAGCTACTTTGGCCTCGGCGTGATCAGCTTTGTCGGCTCGCTCATACCGTTCGTGCCAATCCCGTCCTTTATCTTCCTTGTCACGATGTCAGTCGGCGACGCGTTCAACCTGCACGCGCTCGCGCTCATATCGGCCCTCACGTCGACGGCCGCAAAGCAGATAATATTCTCGGCGAGCTATGGGGGCAGGCGCATGATCGCGCCGAAGACGCGCGCGCGCATACGGCCGTTTGAGCGCCTCGTCAAGAGGTACGGCGGGATTGCCGCGTTTGTCGCAGCGGCGACGCCCATACCTGACGACCTCGTCTACATACCGCTGGGCCTGGCGCGCTACAACCCCGTGAGGTTTTTGGTGTACACGCTATCGGGCAAGCTCGTCCTCAACTATGCGACGGTTCTCGGCGCGCACTATCTCGGCGCGTCGCTCGTAGAGTCGGCAATGTCGCAGGCCGAGGGCAACGCGCTGTACGTGCTCTTGGGAATGGTCGTCTTTGGAGCGGCGGTGACCGTGATGGTCATCGTCCTGCTGCGCCTGGACTGGTCGCGCGTCCTCGGGCGCATCGCGCCGTGGGCGCTAGACGACGATGACGCGCGCGAATCGCGCTCAGGCTAGCCTAAAGTTCCACTCTAGGTCAAGGCCGCGGCGTATGCCCACACGCGGGCCGCGGGCCACGCGCCGCCGCGGCGGCGCAATTCCGGCAATGTAGAGCTCGCCGCGGGCCGTGAGGTCTGTCCCATAGAGCTCGCCGGTTATGCGCATGGCCTGCGTGAGCTTTGCAGGCCCGTTGGCCACGTCGCGCGCGGCGCACCCGCGCCGGTTTTTTGCCATGATGCACTCGCCTGCCGTCGGCGCGAGCGCGCGTATGAGGACGGCGCCGGCGTCGCGCGAGGGGCCGCGCGCGACGGCGTTGATGCAGTGGTGCATGCCATACGTAAAGTAGACGTACGCGCAGCCGACCTCGCCAAACATTGCCCTGTTGCGCGGCGTCATGCCGTTTCTCGCGTGGCTTGCGGGGTCGTCAGACGACCTGTACGCCTCTGTCTCGACTATGGTTCCTGCCATCGTCGCGCGCCCGCCGTGCGCGCGGCGGACTAGCGTGCGGCCCAGGAGGTCGCGCGCGACTGTGACCGTGTCGCGCGAGTAGAACGCGCGTGGCAGCGGGGCCGCGCTACCGGCCGGCAATCCTCGCAAGGGCCCTCATGTCCTCCGCTAGCACGCCCTCTAGGGCGCGGTTGTATATCGCAGCGGCGGGGTGGACCGTGAGAAAATAGTCGACGCCGTCCCTGCGGACGGTCTTGCCGCGGTCGCGCGTGATGCCGCCGCCGCCGAGGAGGCTCCTGTACGCCGTGTTGCCCATTATGCAGACTATCCTCGGGGACACGAGGGCCATCTCGGCGGCGAGGTACCCCGCGCACGCCTCGCGCTCGGCGTCGGTGGGAACCCTGTTGCCCGGAGGCCTGCACTTTACCGTGTTTGTGATGTATACGGACCCGCGCGAGAGGCCGGCGGCGGCTAGCGCGCCGTCGAGTATCTTGCCCGCCGCGCCGACAAAGGGCTCGCCGAGCTCGTCCTCGCGCCTGCCGGGCGCCTCGCCGACTAGCATTATGCGCGCGCGCGCGTCGCCCTTGCCGGGGACGGCGTTGGTCCGGCTCGAGCACAGCGCGCAGGCAGTGCAGGCCGTGACGGCCCCGCGGACCCCCTCGACGCTCCCAAACGCGCCCATGCGCGCGCGGCGCCGGCGGGCCCGTAATTGAACCATTTGGATCCGGCCCGCGGCCCGCCTAACTTTATAACGAGAGCGCCGAGCCGCGCCGCGCATGGGCCTTGACGCGAGGATGGACCTGCGCAAGATCGAGCTCGACGCGCGCCCGCGCCTAGAGGCCGCGCGCAGGGAGGCCGCCGCCGCGCCAGGCGCGCCAGATACGGCGATCATCGAGGGCCCGCCGACGATGAACGGCGAGCCGCACGCCGGCCACGTGAGGGGCCGCGTCATCAAGGACATGTGGTACCGCTATAGGACGCTGCGCGGCGAGCGCGTGGTGTACGCCGCCGGCTGGGACGCGCAGGGCCTCCCCGTCGAGCTGCAGGCACAAAAGGAGCTCGGCATCGAGGGCCCAAAGTCCAGGATCGAGGAGGGCGGGATCGAGACGCTCGTGGCCGAGTGCAAGAGAATAGTGCGCGAGTACCACGGCCGCTGGGTCGAGGTGGACCGCCTCCTGGGCGTGTCGGCGGACGACTCGGCGGCGTACTGGACGTCGTCTGACGAGTACATCGAGCGCGAGTGGGAGGTCCTGCGGCGCGCGCGAGAGCTCGGCGTGCTGCGCGACGACCACGCCGTCATAGCGTACTGCCCCGGCTGCCAGACGTCGCTCAGCCACGCCGAGGTCTCGCAGGGGTACAGGGAGTCCACGGACCCGTCGCTCTACTACAAGGCCCGCCTCCGCGGCGACAGGGCGAGCCTCGTCGTCTGGACGACGATGCCCTTTACGCTCGTGACAGACGCGCTCGTCGCGGTCCACCCCGACGAGGAGTACTGCAGGATCGAGGCAGGCGGCGAGGAGCTCATCGTGGGCAGGACGCGCCTGGAGGCCCTTGCCGACGAGGCGCGCCTGGGCGAGTTTCGCGTGGTCTCGACGGTCCGCGGCTCGGAACTCGAGGGCGCAAAGTACGACCACCCCCTCCTCGACGAGGTGCCCGAGCTCGCGCGCCTCGCCGGCGGCGAGGCGTACCACACCGTAGTCGCCGAGGCGTTTGTCGACACGGGTGCCGGAAGCGGCCTTGTCCACATATCGCCGGCAAACGGCGAGGAGGACATGGCCATAGCGCGCAGGCGCGGCGTCGAGGTGTTTTGCCCCATAGACGACGCGGTCAGGTTTACGGGCGACGCGGGCCGCTATGCGGGAATGTTTGTTCGCGACGCCGACGCGGGCGTCATCGAGTCTCTGCGCGAGCGCGGCGCGCTGGTGGCCGCGCGAAAGATCCGCCACCAGTACCCGCACTGCTGGAGGTCCGGCGACGCGCTTGTCTGGATGGCGCGGCGCGGGTGGTTTTACATGCTGGACCGCCTCGGCAGCATGACAGTCGACGCGGCGGCCGCAGTCGAGTACTATTACGAGCAGCCGCGCAACCGCTTTTTGGGAATCGTCTCCGAACGCCACCCGTGGTGCATCTCGCGCGAGCGCTACTGGGGCACGCCGCTGCCCGTGTGGGACTGCGCTTCGTGCGGCGAAAAGACGTGGCTCCACTCGCGCCGCGAGATAGTCGAGGCCGCCGAGTCGCTTCCCGACGGCGAGGGCTTTGAGCTCCACATGCCGTGGATCGACCGCATAAGGGTCCGCTGCTCGTCGTGCGGCGGGACAGAGACGTCGCGCGAGCGGTACGTCCTTGACACGTGGCACAACAGCGGCGCCGCGCCGCACTCGTCGCTTGGGGCAGGGGAGCGCTCACGCCTCCTCCCCGCGCCGTTCCTGACCGAGGGCATCGACCAGACGCGCGGGTGGGCGTACACGCTGCTCGTCGAGGGAGTCATACTGGCCGGCGCGCCGTCGGCCCCCTACTCGTCGTTTCTCTTTCAGGGACACGTCCTGGACCGCGACGGCAACAAGATGAGCAAGAGCAAGGGCAACGTGGTCGGCGCGCGCGACCTTCTCGGCCGCCAGCCCGCGGACCTCGTGCGCCTATACTTTTTGTGGAAGTCAAACCCCATAGAGCCGATAAACTTTGACGAGCGAGAGCTCGGCACGCGCCCCTACCAGGTTCTCGCGACGCTCTACAACCTGCACGCGTACCTCGCGCAGAACAGCTCCTATGACGGCGTCGACGTCTCGGAGGCCACGGGCGGGGGGCCCCCCGACGGCGCGTCGGCACCGGACCGCTGGGCGCTCTCGCGCCTGCAGCGCACGGTACGCGCCGTCACGGAGGGCCTTGACGCGTGCCGCATACACGAGGCAGCGCACGCCATAGAGGACTATGTCATCAACGACCTCAGCCAGGCGTACGTGCCAATGGCCCGCGCCGACCTGTGGGACGAGTCAGACGGCGCCGCCGCGCGCAGGCGCGCGTCGTACCTGGTGATGGCCCGCGCGCTGCGCACAGTAGACGCGCTCCTCCACCCGTTCTGCCCGCACACTACAGACCACCTGCACCGCGAGGCCTTTGGCCGGCCCCTGGAGGCCTCGGCGTGGCCCGTGGCCGACGCGGGCCTCGAGGACGGTGGCCTCGAGGAGTCCTTTGCGCTGGCGGCGCGCCTCGTCTCGGTGGCCTCGGCGGCGCGCACGCGCGCGCGCCTAAAGCGCCGCTGGCCCATAGAGCGCGTCACGCTCGTCGTGGGGAGGGGCCAGGCCAGCCTGCTAGACGGCGTCATGTCGACGCTGCGCGAGCAGCTCAACGCCGAGCGCGTCGACGTGCTAGAGGCCGACGAGCGCGCGACCGGCGCCGCGCGCGCCGCCGAGCTCGCCTCGCTGGGCCTCCCCGTGCGGCCCACGCTCGAGCTTGACCGCAAGTCCGCCGGCCCGAAGGCCAGGGACCTCCTGCCGCGCCTCGCCGAGGAGGTGGCCGCAGCCGACGCCGCCGCCGTGGCCGCCGAGCTCGCGAGCGGGGGCACGTGCAGTTTTAGGGTCGACGGCCGCGAGATCAGGCTGGACGCCGGCGACATCAGGGTCGGCGTGGGCGCGACGGGGGAGAACGAGGCCGCCGACAGGGACGGCGTGGCAGCCGTCGTGCCCTCGAGGCGCAGTGACGAGATGGTCTGCCGCGGCCTAGTGCGCGACCTGGCGCGCCGCCTGCAGGCCCTCCGCAAGGAACGCGGCCATCGCCCGACAGACATGCTAGAGTACGCCTCGGTCCGCGGCCTCTCGGCGGCGCAAGAGTCCATGGTGTCCGGCAGCCTCGGCGAGCTTGCGTTCCTCGTCAGGGTCCGCGAGGCGACGCTCTCGGAGAGGAGCGGCGCCGAGTACGCCGAGGGCGACGTTGACGGCCAGCCGGTGCGGATCGCGGTGGGCTAGGCCAGGAAGGCCGAAGAGCAGAGGCGCGAGGAGGCCAGGAAGGCCGAAGAGCAGAGGCGCGAGGAGGCCAGGAAGGCCGAAGAGCAGAGGCGCGAGGAAAGGGAGCGTAGGCGCGACGCGCAAATTGTCGGACTCGTGGTGTCGATAAACAAAATGACAGGAATGCAAGAGGCCGCAGAGCGGAGGCATGGGGAGGACCGGAAGGCCGCAGAGCGGAGGCACGAGATTGCAGAGCAGAGGCGCGAGGAGGACAGGAATGCCGCAGAGCGGAGGCACGAGATTGCAGAGCAGAAGCGCGAGGAGGACAGGAAGGCCGCAGAGGAGAGGCACGAGGCCCAGCAGAGGGCAATAGCCATGCTCGTGGTCGACATGGCCGAGTTCAAGGTCAGGCTCGACGGCCTGTACCAGATGCACAGGGACGGCATGAAGGTCCAGGAAAAGGCGATCGCAGACCTTGCCGGCAGGCTGGATCACATGGGAAAAAGGCTGGATGGCGTGGAAAAAAGGGTGGACGCCCTGGGAGAGAGGGTAGGCGCCCTGGACGAGAGGGTAGGCGCCCTAGGCGAGAGGGTGGCCGACATGGCCGTGAGGCTCTCCCACCTAGAGGCAGAGTTTGCCTCGTTCAGGGAGGCCGTGCTCCCACGCGCGGTGCCGCCAGGAGAGCGCCCTGGCGCCTCTCGAAGTTAAATAGGTACACCGGCGCGCGATGATCACCATTAAATAGAAAAACCGGCACCCGCGGGCCATGGTTAGGCAGATCAGCCTGGACTCGTACCAGGTTCGCCAGATGCGCGAGCTCCTCGAGCGCGGCTCGCGCGCCGTGGAAAAGACGGGCACGCCCATAACGCTGTACAGGCTGGTTCTTGAGGAGGAGGACTCGGCGTACGAGGAGGTCGTCTGCACGCTCGCCAGCGGCCACGTCATCGAGCAGCGCATCGTCTCGGGCGGGCCGGTCCCGCCGAGCATAAGGAGCCAGGCCGTCTTTACGCTGGGCGAGTACCCCGCGCGCCTCATAGGGGCCAGCCGCGAGCGCTTTGCGCAGGTCCTGGCCATGCTAGAGTCCGAGCTGCCTGCCGACAGCTTATAAGGGCGCCAGCGGGGCCGCGCGCGCGTGCGCCTCCTAGAGCACCAGGCAAAGGACCTCTTTGCGGGGTATGGCATACGCCTCCTCGAGGGGCGCGTCTGCCCCACGATCGAGGGGGCCAGGGAGGCCGCGCGCGAGCTCGGCTATCCGCTCGTCATAAAGTCGCAGGTCCCCGTCGGCGGGAGGGGCAAGGCCGGCGGCATACAAAAGTGCGCTAGCGCCGACGAGCTAGAGCTCAAGTTCCCGCAAGTCCTCGGCATGACGATAAAGGGCGAGCGGACGCGCACGGTCCTCCTCGAGAAGGCCGCCGAGATATCCTCGGAGCTCTATGTCGCGATAATGCTAAACAGGGGCAGGCGCACGTACACGGTGATAGCGTCCTCCGAGGGGGGCGTGGAGATCGAGTCCGTCAAGGGGCAGACGATCCGCGACGTGGGCCTCGGCGGGGCAGACGCGGCGACGTGCGCCGAGGTCGCCTCGGCGATCGGCCTGGGGGGCGAGGCCGCCGCGTCGTTTGCCTCCACGCTCGCCTCGCTCTCGAGCCTGGCCATGGAAAAGGAGGCCGAGCTCGCCGAGATAAACCCGCTCGCGGTCCTCGCCGACGGGTCTATGGTGGCCCTTGACGGCAAGGTGATAACAGACGACAACTCGGCGTTCCGCCACGAGGAGCTCCAAAAGTACCGCGAGGCCTCCGAGCTCGAGGACCGCGCCGCCGCTCGCGGCTTTTCGCTGGTGGAGATGGACGGCGACGTTGCCGTCGTGGGAAACGGCGCGGGCCTCGTAATGTCCACGTTTGACATGCTCACTGACAGCGGTGGCAGGCCGTCGTGCTTTCTTGACGTCGGCGGCGGGGCCACGGTCGAGTCCGTCTACGAGGCCATGGAGCTCATCGGCAAGATGCGCCGCACGCGCGCCATACTCGTAAACCTCTACGGCGGGATCGTGCGAACGACGACGGTCGCGACGGCGCTCCTCAAGGCGTACGGCGACGGGACGATAAAGGTTCCGACGTTCGCTCGGCTCAAGGGGGCAGAGTCAGAAAAGGCCAGGGAGATGCTGGACGGCTCGCGCGTGGAGATGTTTGGGACAGTGGAGGAGGCCATAGGGGCCGCCGTAAAGGGGGCGCGCAGGCGTTGATCGACATACTCGGAATTCTGTGCGGCAAGGAGGGCGAGGCTGGCCACGGCAAGAGGCCCGTCGTGGTCCAGGGAATGACGGGGACGTTTGGCTCGCGCCACACGCGCCTAATGCGCGACTATGGCACAAACATAGCCGCCGGCGTCACGCCGGGCAAGGGCGGAGGCGACCTTGATGGCATACCGCTCTATGACACGGCCGGCGAGGCGATCGCCGCAACAGGGGCCGAGATTGTGGCAAACTTTGTGCCGGCGAGGCACTTTCTCGCCTCGGCGCGCGAGGCCCTCGAGGCCGGCGCGCGCCTCCTAGTGGCCATACCCGAGCACGTCCCAGTGCGCGACACGCTCGAGGTCGTCGAGCTTGCCGGCTCGCGCGATGCGCTTGTCATAGGGCCAAACACGCCGGGCGTGATGGTTCCCGGCACGATAAAGGTGGGCATAATGCCGGCAAGCCCCTTTGCGCCAGGCGACATTGCGGTCCTCTCAAAGAGCGGCACCCTCCTCTACGAGATATCGGACAACCTCACGCAGGCGGGGTTTGGCCAGCGCATAACGCTGGGCATAGGGGGCGACCCCGTGAACGGCATGCGCCTAGTGGACGCCTTTGACATGGTCCGCGGGATCGACGGCCTGCGCGGCGTCGTCATCGTCGGCGAGATAGGCGGAGACGCCGAGGAGACGCTCGCGCAGCGCATCATAGAGACGGGCTTTGACCGGCCAGTCGTGGCGTACATTGCCGGCCGCGCCGCGCCAAAGGAGAAGCGCATGGGCCACGCCGGCGCCATCGTCTACGGCAACTATGGCTCGGCCGAGTCAAAGGTAAACATGTTCACAAAGGCCAACGTCCCCGTCGCGCGCCGGCCCGCCGAGGTGCCCGTCCTGCTCAAGGGCAAGATGCGCGGCTAGGGGGCCATGGCCAGGCGGCTCCCGGCGCGGCGGCGGCGGGTAGGTTAAAAAGGGGCGGCTAGCGCCCGCGCGCGCGATGCCCATAGCGGATCCCGAGAAGAAGCAGATAGCGCAGAGGGCGCGCCTGCACCTCAAGATATGCTTTGGCTGCGGCGCGAGGAACTCGATCGCCGCCACGCGCTGCCGCAAGTGCCACAACTCCCACCTGCGCCTCAAGAACAGGGCCCTGGGGGCCAAAAAGTAGCCCCCGCCGGTAGCCTAAAAAGCGGCCCACCGGGGCGCCGGCGGCGGACCGGTCGTCTAGCGGCTAGGATGACGCACTCACACTGCGTAAGGGCGCCAGGACCGCCCCGCAATGGTCATGGGTTCAAATCCCATCCGGTCCATACCCTATCCAGCGCGGCGCTCCCTGTACACCCAGACGGTTCGCCTCCCGTGGTCGAGGACGTCGGCCCCGAGGGCCGCCATCTCCTCGCGCGCCGCGTCTGCCTCGGCCCAGCGCGACTCTGCCCTGCGCCTCTCGCGCAGCGCGCAGAGCTCGTCAAGGCGCGCGGCGACGCCGCCCGCGGGAACCCTGGCGCGCAGGCCCAGCGTCGCGAGCATTGCGGCAATGGCCTCGCCGTCCTGTAGCGCCCCCTCGCCGTCCGGCGCGGCGTCCGCGGCGGCCCCGTTGACCTCGCCGGACAGGACGAGGAGCTCGTCGAGCGCGCCGCGCGTGTCAAGGTCAGAGTCGAGCGCGGCGGCAAAGCGCTCCCAGCGCTCGTGGGCCGGCGCGCCGGCGCCGGCGGCGGGGCGGCCGAGCTCGTGGTGGCACGTCTCGGCCTGCCTCCACCTCTCGGAGCACTCGGCCATAGCCGCCGGCGTGTAGTCTATCCTCTTTGAATAGTGCGCGCCCAGGCAGAACACGCGCAGCGCGTTTGCGCCCCACTCGGCGACGGCGCCGCGCACGCCGGCCTGGTTGCCGGCGGACTTTGACATCTTTTCGCCGTTTACCGTGACCATGCCCACGTGGACCCACGCGCGCGCGAGCCTCTGCCCCGTGCACGACTCGGACTGGGCAATCTCGTTCTCGTGGTGCGGGAATATGAGGTCGCGCCCGCCGCCGTGCACGTCGATCGTGCCAGGCAGGTGCCTCCTTGCCATCGCCGAGCACTCTATGTGCCACCCCGGCCTGCCGCGGCCCCACGGGCTATCCCACGTGCGCTCCCCGCCCGTCCTCTTCCAGAGCGCAAAGTCCAGCGCGTTGCGCTTTGTCGGGTCGACCTCGACGCGCGCGCCGGCGAGAAGCTCGTCTATGGGCTTGCCCGAGAGCCTGCCGTACGCGCCAAAGGACGAGACGTCAAAATAGACGCCCGTTGGCGTCTCGTACGCCGCTCCCGAGGCGACAAGCTCGCGTATCATATCGACCATGTCGCCAATGTGGTCTGACGCCCTGGGCGCGACCGTGGGACGCAGGACGTTGAGCGAGTCGGCGTCCTCGGTGTACCTGGCCATGTGCCTCCCTGCGAGCGCGGCGGCGGCCTCGCCAGACCCTGCGGCGCGCGCGAGTATCTTGTCGTCGACGTCCGTAAAGTTTTGCACGAGCTCGACTTGCGCGCCGCCGCGCTCGAGGTGGCGGCGCATCACGTCAAAGACCACGGCCGAGCGGGCGTGGCCGACGTGCGCGTCGTCGTACGCCGTCACGCCGCAGACGTACATGCGAACCGTTCCCGACGGCCCGACGGCCACGCGCGACCCGCCCAGGGTGTCATGGACCATCATGGCCCGCACGCCCCAGGGGCAGGCGCGCGCTTGTGCGCGCTGGCCTCGCGCATCGCACGAACGCGCGCGACGATCTCCTCGGAGACGCGCGCCTCGCGCGCGGCCTCGGCGTCGCCCATGTTCCTGTCGACGATACAGTGGAGGGCCGCGTCAATCTCCTCGTACGCCATGCCCAGCTCGCCCTCGGCGTCATGGCCCTCCCAGAGGTGCGGCGCACTCTTCTTTTCTGCAATCGCCGCGGGCAGGCCGAGGTGCCCCGCCATTGCCCTCACCTGCGTCTTGTAGAGCGACGCTATGGGAAGGACGTCGGCGGCCCCGTCCCCGTGCTTTGTAAAGTACCCAATGAGGCACTCGCTCCTGTCGCTGGTCCCCACGACGATCGCGCGCGAGGCGTTGGCATGGTGGTAGAGCAGGCACATCCTGATGCGCGCCCTCGCGTTGCCCAGCGCCCTCGCGTCATGCTCGACGTGGCGCGCAAGCTCGCGCACGATCGGCGCAATGTCGACGGTCCGGTGCGCAATCCCGAGCCTGCCGGCCAGGTCCTGGGCGTCCTCGGTCTCCGAGCGCGGCGTGACCTCCGAGTCTGGCATTATGATTCCAGTCGTCGCGCACGCCCTGGAGCAGATCGCCGCCGTGACGGCCGAGTCCAGCCCGCCGCTGAGGCCGAGCACGGCGCCCGTGGCCCCGCTAGCCGAGACGGCCGAGGCGACGAGGCGCTCGGAGCTCGCAGCCGCTGCCCCATAGTCAATCCGCAGCAGCGCGCCTAGCGCGGGGCCGCCCTCAGAGCTCGACGTAGATCCCGTCCTCTCTCTCCTCGACCCTGTACGTCCTGAGGCTGACATCCTTGAGATAGTCGAGCAGCCTGCCCGTCTTTATGTCATAGTGCCAAAAGTGGAGGGGGCACTCTACCACGCCGTCCTTGATCTCGCCCGGGGCTATCGAGCCGTCCTGGTGCGCGCACGTAGACTCGAGGGCGTGCATCCCGTCGTGGTTGAACACGGCTATCTTTGTGCCGCCGACGTCAAACTCGGCGCCCGTGTCCCTGGCCACCGCGCCCCTCTCGGCCACCTTTACCCATCCCATCGGCCCGCCGCGCGCGGGCAGACCTTTATAAGCACGGCGGGGAGGGCCCGCGCCACGCCTGCCCCGTCATGGTATTTAACTAGGGGGTCGCGCGCGCGCGGACGATGGCTCCGAGGCTCACCGCCCTCGCCCTCGCCGTGATCCTCCTCGTCCCCGCGCACGCCCTCGCGCAGGCGCCGGACCGCATAATCGTGGACCGCGACCTCGGCGAGCGCGGCAGGGGCGACTATCTCATGGTCCACGGCACTCTTGCCTCCCCGGGCACGGGCCAGTTCGTCATCGTCCAGGTCTCAAACCCGCGAGGGGACCTCTGCTCTATACAGCAGCTGCGCCCGCTGACCGGCGGGGCGTTTGTGACGGCGCCCGTGCCGCTTCGCGGCCCGCTCTGCGGAGTCGAGGGCGAGTATGACGTGCGCATGTTCTACGGCGAGCACTCACAGTCCTCCTCGTTCACGCTCTCTGGCGCCGGCACGCCGGCGCCCGAGGGAGACGCGCTCCTCGCCGCCGCGCAGAGGGCCTTTGAGGCCCGCATCGCTCGCACGCAGGGGATCGACACGGCGCCGTTCACGGCCCTTGCGGCCAACCTTGCCACGGCCAACGCCATCGAGACCGTCTATGCCAACCTCCTCGAGGCCTCGTTCTCGGACTCTACGCTTGACGGCCTTGACGTGACATTGCGCCGCGCAGTCGCCGAGGCCCTTGATGCGATCGCGTCCCTCGAGGGCGACTCGGTGATCGACGCCGGCGCGGCGACGCGCATCCGGGAGCTCGTCTATGCCTCGATCCTGCGCCACGAGGCCGGCGACCTGAAAACGTCCGCCGAGAGGATAAACGCCGCGTACGCGGCGATACTCGAGGCCTCGCCGTCAAGCGTGTCGGCGCCGCAGCGCCCACCGACCTTTGAGGAGCTAGAGGCGACGCTGCTCTCGCTCATGCAGCGCAGCGGCTCGATACTCTCAAAGCAGGTGCGCTCGGAGCTCGCCGTCGCGCTCTCGCGCGGGACCGCGCCCGTGCTAGCCGACGACCTGCGCTCAATGCTCGACATACTCACGCACGCGCGCTATCTCGACATTGTAGAGCGCAAGGAGGACCGCCTCCACTCGCTCGTCGGGTCCGAGTGGCGCGCCATCCGCCCGCAGGTCACGTCGGCGTCCTCCGTCGAGGCGACCGTCTCACTGGCAAACCGGACCGCGCCGCTGTACGACGCGGCGCTGCTGCTGCGCGACCTCGACAAGGTCGAGGACTTTGTCGGGGCCGACGGGGCCGGCGAGCTCGCCGTGATACTGCGTCCCGAGTGGGAGTCGCTGCGCTCGGCCCTCTCATCGGCGTCCTCGGTGGGGGCGATAATGGAGAGGGCCGCTGACATACGCGGCATGAAGGCGGCCTTTGAGGTGTCCTCGAGGCTAGAGCAGGTCATCAGGATCACGAGGGCCAATGGCCTCGAGACGGACGTGACGCGCCAGTGGCCCGGCCTCCTCGAGCGCGCGCGCGCCGCAGACTCGCTAGGCGCGCTCCTCGAGGTCGTGAGCCAGTTCGAGGAGTCGATATCGTCGCTGCGCGAGGCGCGCAACCCGCTGGCCGCCCTCGAGCTCGAGTACAGGTCGTTGCGCGCAAAGGCCGAGCAGCAGTCCGACAGGGCGGCCCTGGCCGGCATCACCAACGCGCTTAGCATACTGGATCTCGCCCAGAGGCTCTCCTCGGGCAACCCGCCGCCGGCGCGCCTCGACAGGGTCGAGGTACTCCTCGCGTGGGTCTCCCAGGAGGCCGGCGTCATCGCGCAGCGCCTCGACTCGTACGACGAGGGCGACGTGAGGCTGCGCGCCGAGCGGATACTGGAGCGGGCCAACTCGCTTGAAAACCTCGCCGAGCTGGGCCTGCGCACAAAGAGGTTCGTGCCTGGCTACTCGGACTATGTCGACGAGGTGAAGGAAAAGGTGTCGCGTGCCCGCGCGCTCGTCATATCCGGCGAGCTGCGTCTCGCCGACGACCTCGTGCGCAACGCGATATCCGAGTGGAACGAGGTCGACGCGGCATACCGCGACAACCCGCCGTCGGGCGAGGACTATGGCCTAGTCGACATACGCAAGCGCGAGTACACAAAGCACGTCGACGCGCTACAGGCCGTCGCCGACAGGTTCCTCGTCGCGGGAACCGACGAGGCTCGCGAGCTGGGCCGCATGCTCGACAGGGCGTCCGAGTTTACCGAGCACGGGAACTTTGTCGACGCGCAAGAGTGGGTCACGCGGGCCTACGAGTACGCGCAGGACCACCTCAACGAGGAGCACAACAGCGTCATATTCAACCTAGACCGCGACGTGCGCGGGCAGGGGTGGACCATAAACGGCTTTGTCGAAAAGCAGGCCTTTGACCGGCGCGAGGACATTGCCGTCACGGTCCTGCACGCCAACAGCACGGTCCACAGCAAGCTAGAGTTCAGCGACACGCGCCACGGCGCGTTCTCGATACCGTGGAGCGGCCCGAGCGAGCCGGGCATATACGTCGCCGAGCTCCTCTACCGCGACGCGCTCTCGGCGAACATTGTCTACATACCCTACGACCCCGGCACGCGCGAGGAGCAGGAGAGGCGCAACGAGCTCTCAGGCGGCCCCGGCCTCATCGCCGCGTCGCGCGACCTCTTTGACCTGCGCGAGTTTATGCGCGGGTTTGGCGGCGAGCGCTACCAGGCAAACATTGGGCGCATCGACCCCGTCGTCGCCGACGCGCAAGAGGCCGTCGACGACCGCGACGAGGACGAGGCGCGCTCAAAGGTCACCGAGCTGCGGACCCTCATCGAGCGCTACCTGCCGCAGCGCTCCCCCGAGGCGGCCATACGCGTAGAGTACTCGCAGGGCTCGCTGCTCATCGAGGGGGCCGTCAAAAAGTCGATCGCCTTCCCCGAGGACCTCTATGTGGACATTTTCGACCAGTCCGGCGTCCTCGTCACGACCGTCGCGCTGACTGACGACCGCGAGGGCGCCTTTTCGCAGACGCTCGTGAGGACGTTCGAGCAGGGCACGCACGTCGCGCTGCTGTCGTTCCACGACCTGCGCGTGTCCGACTTTTTCAGCGTGGGCCGCTAAGCGCGCCGGCGACGAGCCTGCCGAGCTGCCGCGCGGCCAGCCGAGGGTGCGCGGCGGCCATGCGCGCGATATAGCCGGGGCCAAAGTCGCCCCTGACAAAGTCGAGAAACTCGTCAGCCGAGAGCCCGCGAATCGCGTCAAGCTCGGCGTCCCACGCCGCGTCGTCCAGGTCCAGCCAGCGGTCCTGCACGCGCGAGGCGGCGCGGATCCTGGATGCGATCTCGCGCCTCCAGGACTTTTCATAGCCGCGCATCGCGCGGGCCGAGGCGTCGCCAGAGGCCGCCGCGCGCGCCGCCTCGCGCCCCGCCGACTCGCCGTAGCGGATCGCGTGGCGTATGCCCTCTAGGACTATGGGGTTTGCCTGGCCCGCCGTGTCGCCGGCGAGGAGGAGGCCGTCATGGACGGTCTTGCGAGAGGCGCCGCCGTTTGGGATTATGCCATAGTGGTACTCGGTCGTCTCCACCCTCCCGAGGCGCGCGAGGGGCCCCGGCCTGCGCTCTAGCAGGCGAGCGAGGCGTGCGGCGGGGTCCTCGCCGGACTCGGGCTTTGCGATGCCGACGCCAATCCTGACCATGTCGCCCCCGAGCGGAAAGACCCACGCATAGCCGGCCGGCGAGTACTCTGATCCGACCATGAGCCACCACTCGTCCTCCTCGGCGCCCTCGGCATGGGCCTCCCACTCTGCGCCCACGCCAAACCTGCGCCACGGGGCCACGAGGCCGGCGCCGCGAGCGACTGCCGAGTGGAATCCGGTGGCGTCCACGGTGACGCGCGCGCGAAACTCTGCGCGCGCGGTGCGCACGCCGCGCACGGCCCCGCCCTCGAGGATCGGCCCCTTGGCGGGCGTGCCCGCGTGGAGCTCCGCGCCGGCCTCGACTGCGCGCGAGGCAAGCCGCCTGTACGTGCGCCGCACGTCAAGGACCGCCGCACGCGCGGCCGAGTCGCGCACGACGACCTCGTTGCGCGGCGAGAACATGGAGTACGTGCGCACGGGGTGGTAGCATTCGCGCGGGATGCCAAACTCCCTGATTGCGTCCATCCACGTCACGCCGCTGGTCCGGACAGACTGCGCGACCTCGGCCTCGCGCTCTAGCAGGGCCACGCTAGCCCCGCCGAGGGCCGCCGCGCGCGCGGCCGACGAGCCCGCCGGCCCTGCGCCGGCGACTATGACGTCGTGCGATGGCATCGCGCCGCGCGCCGGCGCGACCCGAATATATTCCTGCGGGCCGCATGCCCCCGCGGACAGCGCGCCATGGCCAGGGCGGGGGCTGCGGCACACCTGGCCGCGCATGCCGCCCCCGTCGCCGGGGAGGCGCCGGGAGCCGGCCCTACCTCTTTAGCACGGGAGACCCCTTTGCGTCCGAGGCCCTCTCGGCGTCGAGGGGGTCGTCGGCGTGCGAGGCCCTGTGCATATAGCTGTGCGAGGCGCCGTCGGACTTTCGGCAGAACTTTTTGTGGACCGACTCCTCGACCTTTAGCGTCGTCTCGTTCTCGTGGTACATGCGCTTGCCGCACTCGGCGCACACAGTCTCGGGCATCGGCGCGCCCCGCCGAGCGCGCATATTTAGCCGTATGGGGGGACGTGCGCGCCACGGCCGCCGGCATCCGCGCCTGCCCGCCTAGCCCGCGCGCGAACATAAATACGGCGGCGCGCCCCCGCGCGGCGGCCATGGCCGCCCACGCCGAGCTCGCCGCGCTCCTGTCATGGTCGGCCGTCTCGGCGGCCATTGTCGCCTTTTCGGCGCTGGCCTACCGCAGGTACAGGGGGCGGGCGGCCCATTAGGCGCCTCCACGCCGAAAAGCGCGGCCTGCGCTGCCTCGGCATAGCGGAGAGCTTTGCGCCGCGCGCGCGCACCTCGACGCTAGCCGGCGTCGTCATGCGCCGTGACGGCGCCGTCGACGGCGCCGTCATGGGGGCCTCGACGGTCTCGGGGAGCGACGCGACTGACTCGATCGCCTCGATGCACGCCCGCCTCGGCCGCAGCGACGTCTCGCTCACGATGGTCTCCGGGCTGGTCATATCCATGTACAACACCGTCGACGTCGCGCGCCTCGCGCGACTCACCGGCGCGCCGGCGATCGCCGTGACGTGGCGCGAGTCAGCTGGCCTCGAGGGCGCCATACGGCGCCACTTTGCCAAGCCGGCCGCAAAGCTCGCCGAGTGCGCGGCCCTGCCGCGCAGGGAGGCAGTCAGGCTTCGCACGGGCCACACTGTCCTCATTGCGCGCGCCGGCTGCCCGCTCGACGGCGCGAGGGCGGCCCTTGACGCGTTTACGACGCACGGCGCGGTCCCCGAGCCGATCCGCGTGGCGCGAGCCCTCGCGCGTGCAGTCGCGCGCCGCTAGGAGCCAGATATGTGGCGCAGTATCCCGGTATAGTCGAGCCCGCCGTGGCCGGCCCTGACGGCCTCGCCGTACGCCGCTCGTGCCGCGAGCGCTCCGGGCAGCGACGCGCCGCGCGACCCTGCGAGGCGGACGGCCATGGAGATGTCCTTTTCGAGGTTGCGCAGCAGGAACGTCGGCGGGTACTCGCCGCGGGCCATCCTGTGGGCCTTTTTGCGGCTCATGCCCGTCGCAAAGTACGTCGAGTTTAGGACCTTTAGAAAGTCCTCGGGGTCGGCCCCGCCGCGGCGCGCGAGCTCTATGCCCTCGGATATAGAGATCGCAAGCGACGCTATCTGCAGGTTCATCGCGAGCTTTATGGTGTGGGCGGTTCCGCTCTCCCCGAGCCGGTGGATCTCCCTGGATATGTCCCTGAGGGCCGGCTCGCATGCCTTGATGGCCCCGGCGTCACCGTCGGCCATGACGACGAGCTCGCCGGCGGCTGCGGCGTCCGGCCCGCCCATGACGGGAACGCCTATCATGCGAACGCCGTGCTCGGACAGGAGGCGGCGCGAGATCTCGCGCGAGTCGTCCGGGCATATCGTGCTCATGTCCGCTATTACGAGGCCCGCGTGCACGCCGGCGGCCAGGCCATCAACCCCAAACGTGACGGCGCGGACCGCGTCGGCGTCAGTCACGCAGGTGATGGCGACATCAGAGGCGGCAGCAACCTCGCGCGCGCTGCCCATGACGGCCGCGCCGGAGCTGGCGAGGCGCGCCGTCCGGCCGCGCGTGCGGTTGTGCGCCGCCACGTCGTGGCCGCGGGACAGCAGGCGCAGGCCGACGGCCTCGCCGAGCATCCCGGTTCCGACAATCCCGACGCGCACGCGCGCGCCTGCGCGCGAGATTATTTTAGTCGTGCGGGCGCGCCGCGCCCCCTAGCGCAGCTCCTCGCCGCATAGGGCCCACGGCCCGCCGCGCAGGCGGGGCGCCTCGAACTTTAGCCTCCCGAGGACGCGCTCGCCGTCCCTGACCATCGCATAGTCGACCCTCCTCGTGCTAAGCACCCTCTCCCTGGCCTTGTAGCCGCCCTCTATGACCCTGACGCGAAACCGCCTGCTCGCGCGGACCACGGCCCGCCGCGCGGCCCTCGCGTCGCCCACCCACGAGAACATCTCAAAGGAGCCAAAGTTGCGCGTGCGGATGGTGTGGCCATAGAGGCGCGCCTCGAGCCTGGCGCCGTCCTTGGCGGCGCGCTCGTTTATCCACGCGACCACCCTCTCCCCATGGCCCTCCTGGGCCCCAAAGGACTCTGACGAGGCCAACGCCGCCCGCGCCGCGGCAGGGCGATATAACGGTGCGGAGGCGGCGCGCCCCGCGACCCGCGGGCGGCGTCACCTGGGCGCAGGGACGGCCCCGGAAACCCGGCCTGCCGGGGCCGCAGCGGCAGGGCCAGGCCTGCCCGCGGCGCGCGGGGCCGCCTAGACTAAAATACGCCCCGCCGCGGCGCGCGCGCCGATGATAACCGTCGAGTGCGGAGACGTCGAGGCCATAATGCACGACCTCGCCGTGTACGTCGCCGACCAGCTCGGCGCAATCCCGGCGATGCAGCTCCACAAGTTTGCCCTCTCCCCCCTAGACGACTCGGACGCCCTAGACATGTCCGAGGCCGTCACGGCGATAAGGGAGTACCTCGACTCTATCGGCGAGGCGCGAAGCCTGTCCGTCATTGCGCGCGGCAACACGGTCACCATACACTCGCTCACGGGCAAGCCAGTCGAGGGACGCACCGGCCCGCGCGACCACATGTTTGCCTGCCCGCACTGCGGGTTTGTCACAAAGTACGAGGTGGAGTACAATGCGCACAAGCGCATACACTACCTCTAGGCGTGCCGGGAGCCCGGCCATGCCGCCATCCGGGCCGTGGCACGGCCCTCACAGGCGCACGCGCCGCCCCTAGGCGCGCCGCGGGCCCGACATGCTTATAACCCAGGCTCCGCCGCGGCGCGCGCGATGGGAGACGACAGTGGGGGCGCCGGCCCGCAAAAGATCTACTGCGAGCGATGCGACAGGGTGTTTGGGTCGCGTCCCGAGTACGAGAGGCACGCCGAGCGCCACGCCGGAGGCGGAGAGTCGTGCCCGATAGACTCGGCGATATCGAGGATTATCGGCGCGTTTAGAAGGCGCTAGCCATGGCGCGCGGCGCGCGCGCGGTGGCACAGTCCACGCGCGACGTCCTTGCGCGCCCAAGCGGCGCCGCGCTGGCCGCCGCAACGTTTGGCGCGACGCTCGTGGTGATGCTCTACGCGTCAGACTATGTGTTCTTTGAGCCGTACCTAACGGCGCACGTGCCAGAGGGCGGCGCGCC
>RHFA01000030.1 GCA_003724275.1 Thaumarchaeota archaeon S13 | reverse complement strand
CGAGCTGATCGACAACGTCGACATCGAGGGCAGCGACGTCAAGGTCGACCTCCACCTGACGAGCCCCTTCTGCCCCGCCGTCTTTGGCTTCAAGATATGCCAGGACATCCACGACAACCTCCTCAAGATAGACTCCGTCGACAACGTCACGGTCAACGTCTCCAACCACTTTATGGCCGAGCAGATCAACAACCAGGTCAACAGCAGCCCAAAGCCGCCAAAGGACGGCGACGCGCCGGCCGCCGCGCAGCAGGGCGGTGGCGACGCGCCGGGCCCGGGGCAGGCCGGCGCGCAGCAGGGCCCAGGGCAGGCCAAGGGCCCCTGACGCGCAAAGGCGCCGCAGGCAGGTTTCAAAGTGCGCCATGGGCATGTTTAGGATCGCCAGGCCGGCGACGCGCGCCGCCCTACCTAAAGCCGAGCATGTGGCCCTTTAGCAGCTGTATGCCCATCGCGGGGTCGACGCCCTTTGGGCAGACCTTGCTGCACGATCCCGCATAGTGGCACCTCCATATGCCGTGCGAGTCGTCTATGATCCTCAGGCGCTCGTCCTTTCCGCGGTCGCGCGTGTCGGCGACATAGCGGTAGGCCTGCGCGAGGGACTGTGGGCCGATAAACTGCGTGTCAGTGGCCATTGTCGGGCACGCCGAGTTGCACAGGCCGCACTTTATGCAGCCGGCAAACTGGATATAGCGCTCCACCTCCTCGGGAGACTGTGGCGTCTCGCGCGTGCCCGGCGCAATGTCGGCCTCGCCGCTCACAATGTACGGCCTTATGCTGTGGTGCGACCTGAACAGGCGATCAAAGCCGACGACGAGGTCGCGGACAACGGGAAAGTTCTGCATGGGCTCGACGGTGACCGCGCCGTCGCCGAGCTCGGACAGCTTTGTAAAGCACGCGAGGCGCGGCCTGCCGTTCACCATCATGCCGCACGATCCGCATGTCGCCTGCCTGCAAGAGTAGCGAACGCCGACAGAGTGGTCGTGGCCCCTCTTTGCCTCGAGTATCGCGTCGAGGACCGTGGTCCACGGCTCTGCCCCGACGGTAAACTCGGAGTACGACGGGCCCTGGCCGGCGGCGGGGTTTGAGCGCCTTATGCGCAGCGTCACGCTGCGCCGCGCGCCGTCCGTGGGGGGTGCGACTGCGGCCATGCTAGACGGCCCCCATGTTCATCAGGATTATCGTGCGCGAGCCGTAGGCTATGACGGCCACGGCGGCGGCGACGCACGCGAGCGTGACGGCCCTCTCGTACCTGCGGCCCTGGCGCAGCTCTAGCAGTATGACGCGCAGGCCGTTAAAGCCGTGGACCGAGAGGAGGATGAGTATGATCTCGAGGAGGCCTGCGTACGGCAGGAACCGATAGTTGGCCACGACGCTCTCGTACTCGAGGGACTCGGCGAACCCCTGCGTCACGCGTATCAGCACGTGGACCGCGACGAGCGCGACGGCGGCCAGGGCCGTCGCATAGTGTATGCGTATTATCAGGCTCTCCCTCACCGCTCACTCACCAAACATCACCGTGAGGCCATAGACCATCGCCACTGCGGCCAGCACGATGGAGGAGTATATCGCAATCTTGTTTCGCGCGTTCTGCGAGCGCGGCGTGTAGGGATAGTCGGCGCGCCCCGGCCTGCCCGACCAGATGCCGCCCTGGACCAGCATTAGGCGTATGCCGTTTGCCGTGTGAAAGACGCACATGCCGATGACGACGGCGAGCAGCGCGTGGCCCTCTGTCGTCTGTGTCATCGCGAGGAGCTCGTCCCATCCGGCCCTGCCGCGCAGTATGGAGCTCGTCTCGTATATGTGCCCGACAAAGTACGCCAGCAGGCCCAGGCCCGAGAGGCGCATCATCCAGTACGCGACGCGCTCGATGCCATAGCGGCGCGGGCTCGCCATGTCGCGAATGCCCCCGCGGTTGTCCTCTTCCCTGGCCATCAGTACTTCCTCTCCACTGGCTGGTAGTTTGTGATCTTTACCGGGGACGTCCTCATTATGGGCCCGTCTGTGCCGTGGTACGCGAGCGTGTGGTGGAGGAACGACTTGTCGTCGCGGCGCGGATAGTCGGTCCGCGCATGGGCCCCGCGCGACTCTTGCCTTCCCAGGGCCCCGACGAGGACCGTCTCGGCCACGCGGAACATCGAGTCGAGCTCCATGACGTTGACAAAGTTCGTGTTGTACTCGCCGGCCCTGTCCTCGACGTGCCTCCACGGCCTCGCGCGCAGCTCTCGCAGCCTCCTGAGGCCCTCGGTGAGGCCCGCCTCGTCGCGGTAGACATAGGCGAACTCGTTCATCGTGTCAGTGAGGGTCTGACGGACCTCATAGGGGTTGGCGTCGCCGCTCCCCTTGAATATCTCGCCATAGATGCGCGCTTCCTCGGCGGCCACGACGTGGTGGGGCCAGGGGGACTGTGGGACGCCGGCGGCGACATAGTCTGCGGCGAGCTCGCCGGTGATGCGGCCCCACACAATGCACTCGGACGTCGAGTTTGCGCCGAGCCTGTTGGAGCCGTGCGTGCTGTTGCACGCCGCCTCCCCTGCCGCCCAGACGCCGGTGATCTCTGTCTTTCCGTCAATGTCAGTGTGTATGCCGCCCATCATGTAGTGGCAGACGGGCCTCACGTCGATGGGCTCCTCGGAGGGGTCGACGCCGGAGAACTTTATGCAGATCTCGCGTATCGCGCCGAGCTTTTCGCGTATGACCTCGTCGCCGACATGGCGCAGGTCTAGCTTGACACAGTCGGCACCCGTCATGCTCTTTAGCCCGCGGCCCTCGGCTATCTCGGTCATTATCGACCGCGAGACAATGTCGCGCGGGGCGAGCTCCATCTTTGAGGGCGCGTACGCCGACATGAACCGCTCGCCCTCGCTGTTTAGCAGGTGGCCGCCCTCGCCGCGAGCGCCCTCGGTTATGAGTATGCCAGAAGGCATTATGCCCGTCGGGTGGAACTGGACAAACTCCATGTCCTTGAGCGCCATCCCAGCGCGAAACGCCATGTCGAGGCCATCAGGCGTCGACGAGTGCGCATATGTCGAAAAGCTGTACAGCCTGCCTGCCCCGCCAGTCGCGATGATCATCGCCTTTGCCCTTATCGCGTAAAACGCCCCGGTCGCGATCTCGATCGCCGTCACGCCCAGGAACCTCCTTCCGTCATGCACAATCGAGGTCACAAACCACTCGTTGAGGTACTCGATGCGCTCGTGCCTCTGGCACGTGTCATAGAGCGTCTGCATCTCGAAAAAGCCGACCTTGTCTGACGCGTACGTCGCGCGCGGAAAGCTGTACCCGCCAAATGCCCGCTGGTCGACGCGCCCGTCCTTTCGCCTCGACCACGGCATTCCCCAGTGCTCCAGCTGGTAGACCTCGTGCGGCATCTCGCGGCAGAGCCTCTCGGCTACGTCCTGGTCGGCCAGAAAGTCGCTTCCCTTGACCGTGTCATAGACGTGCGACTCTATGCTGTCGCCCTCGTCCGTGTAGAGGGCCGCGGCCGTGCCCCCCTCGGCCGAGACAGAGTGCGACCTCATCACCTGGACCTTTGAGACGACGCCTATGCGAAGCGACGGGCCCCTAGTGGCCGCCGCGATGGCCGCGCGGAGGCCGGCCAGGCCGGATCCGCATATGACGAGGTCGTACTCGAGGCTCTCGACCATCTTCGCGCGCGGGGCCGCGCGCGCCGAGTTAAATATGTGCTAGCCTCCCCGCGCACGCGCCGGGGGCCCTGCCGGGGCGGCTAGGCGTGGGCGCGCGCGGCGGCCAGGGCCGCCGTGACGCGGCAGCCTGCGGCCCCCACGTGGCCGGCCCGGAGCGCGCAGGCTTGCGATCCAGCCACACCGCAGGCGGACGGGCTGTGTTATATACAACCGCGCAGAAGCATACCGCAATGGCAAGGCACGCAATGCCGATGGCACTCGCCCTGGCCGCGATCGTCGCGGCCTCTGTGGCGGTGGCCGGCGCCCACGCGCAGGCCGACGGCAACGCCGTGGGGCTCGAGCGGGCAGCCGCGTCGCTGTGGGACGGCGGCCAGTACGCCGACCTGGGGCGGCCTGACTGCCCACCAGGCGCCGCCTGCCGGCGGGGGCAACTCTGTGGGCTCTGAGCAGGCCGCCTCGTCGCTGTGGGACGACAGCCACGTCGGCGGCCAGTACGCCGACCTGGGATACATTGCGCCGCAGCCGCCAGGAAAGCATGACGATGAAACGGCAGCCGGCCAACAGTGGGACACCGGCTATGGGGACGAGTACGCCGACCCTCGCGACGCCTCGTCGGGCAAGCCTGACGGCGGCAGCCCAGGCGGCGGCACGGCCGTCAGGTCCGGGCAGGCGGACAAGTCAGAGTGGGACACCGGCGACATTGGCGACCAGTACGCCAACCTGGAGGAGGTCTCGCCGCAGCCGCCGGGAAATTATGATGATGCCATGACGGGCGGGTCGCCCAGCGGCGCAGCCGGGCAGCCGCCAGCGCGCCCCGCCGACAATGCCGAGACAAAGATGTCCGACGAGTTTGCCGGAATTATCGGCCTCGCCCGCTCGATTGGCGCCGAGGTCTCCGAGCTCCCAGACGCCGACGCCGCGGCGTTCAAGACGCGGCTCGCGGCCATCCTCGCGCAGCGCGACCCCGCCGACGCCGCCGGGCAGGCGCGC
>RHFA01000040.1 GCA_003724275.1 Thaumarchaeota archaeon S13 | reverse complement strand
TATGTTGTGCATGACCGTGGGCCGCAGTATCTCCGTTGGGCCCAGCGGCAGGCCGAGGACCGCCCTGAGGTGCTGCTCAAACTGGGAGACCTCGCACGAGTCAAGCGTGTGGTGCCCCGAGTTGTGGACGCGCGGGGCGATCTCGTTGACGAGCACGCCTCCGCCGCGCTCGACGAACATCTCGACGCCAAAGACGCCGGCGCCCCCGAGCGAGTCCAGGGCCATCCTGGCGACCTCGGCGGCGCGCGCCATGACTTGCGCTCCGGCGCGCGCCGGCGCGATCGTCGTCCGCAGTATGCCGCGCTCGTGGACGTTCTCGACTGCGGGGTATGCGGCCACCTCGCCGCGCGTGCTGCGCGCTATTATGACGGACACCTCCATCTCAAAGTCGACTGCCCTCTCTAGCATGGTGGCGCGGTCTCCAAAGTGGGCCGCGGCGGCCCCAATGTCGCCGCCCTCGGCGACCTCGAGGTTTCCCCTCCCGTCGTACCCGCCGCGCCTGGCCTTTAGGATCCCCCTGCCGCCAAAGCGCCGCAGCGCGCCTTCCAGCTCGCTCCGCCCTGCGACGGCGGCATACTCGGGGACGGGTATGCCGCGCGAGGACAAAAAGTCCTTTTGGGCGAGCTTGTCGTTTATCGTGCGCAGCGTCGAGGGCGACGGCTCGACGGCCGCCGCGCCAGACGAGGCGATGCCCTCGAGCGCGTCGGCGTTGCCGCCCTCAAACTCGTACGTGATGACGTCGCACCTGCGCGCAAGGTCCTCCGTCGCGCGCGCGTCGTCGTACGGCGCCACAATCTGGGCGGCTCCGGCGGCCGTCGCGGGGCACCCCGGCGTGGGGTCCAGGACGGTCACGCCGCTGACGTCCCGGCGCATCCGCGCGGCGGCCTCGGCTAGCATCATGCCGAGCTGCCCCCCGCCGATGATCCCGACTGCGCCCATGCGGCCCGCCGCGCGCAGGGGAGGGGATTAAAAGCCATTGGCTTGCACAGAGGCGGTTTCTGCGGCCATTCCTGTGCAGTTTACCGTGTTTCCGGGGCCAATTCAGGCCATGGCGAGCTGTGCGGCCTGCCATAAACCGCAGGCGTTGGGCAAGGCGCCAGCCTAGACGAGCCATGCAGAACGGCGATCCAAGCCGGTCAGCCCGCCGCGCGCGACGGGAGACAGGCGCCTCGGGCAGCCCTTGGCGGGCTCGGCCATGCGCAAGCCCGAACCGACGCGGGTGCCCCTGCCACGAGACGTGTCAGGGAACCCCCAGCGTAAATGACAGGGAAAGCGCCGTGACGGCAAACGCAAACCCCAGGCACAGGCCGACAAGCAGGAAATTTTTCCCGCGATCCGCATATTTGGCCATGTTGGAATTGTCCTTCATTAAGCTTCTCATGGCGACAAAAAATAGGTGGTGGACGTACTTGTATATCTCGTCTTCCGTTAGGTTGATCCATTCTGCGAGCTTTTCCCAGTCCATGTTTGTCCCGTCCCTGGTAAACCGCTGAAATCCAATCATGGACACGGTTGTGGTCCTGAGTGCACGGAGAGAAAAATGTATCGAGAGCAGTATCGAGGCGATGCTCGCAAATCCACAAGAGGCCAGGATGAAAAACGCCCACGACGGAAGCCCCGCCAAGAGCTCACGAACGTCATTGTCTCCCACAAGAAGACCAACTGCGCTTCCAAGTCCGGCAATCAGGATGCTGGCCACTATTGCCCCGACCGCGAGAAATGCCCTTGCCTTGGTTGCGAGGCTCTGCATTGCCCACATGTGCATCTGTACGCCGCATATCATTATCCTGAGAAGCAGCTCGCGGTTTTTGCGCTTTTGGTCCTCCGCGCTTTTGGTCCTCCACGCATTTCCTCCTCCCAAAGCACCATGCGCCCTAATCGTCCCCATTGGGGGCTAGCCTGCGCTCGTCTGAATCCCCGTCCTGGACGCCTGCAATCATCGGCTCGTCGAGGAACAGGTCGGAGCGTTTTGGCGCGGCCGGGCTCGCCTTTGGGCTCCCCCCGTCGTCTGAGGCCATGCCAAACGCGGCAAAAGCCGCGTCTTATATAGTTTGGCTCAACTCTGGCCACGATGCGCGAATAGGCACAGCCGCGCAGGCATATGCCCATTTTGGATCCCGCCAAGTGGCAGCATGCCTGCCGGAAAGCCTCGCCGTGTCCGGCGGCCCGCCGCGCGCAGGGGAGGGGATTAAAAGCCATTGGCGCGCATAGGGTAATTAACCCCCGCGCGCGCCGCTCGCGCGCTTGGCGCGCCGCGCGGGCCCACTCGTGGGCATAATCATGGGCTCCTCCTCGGACGGCCGCGTGATGGCCGCCGCCGCCGAGGCCCTCGACGGGTTTGGCGTGGCCCACGAGGACCAGATAGTCTCGGCCCACAGGACGCCCTCGCGCCTGGCCGAGTACGCGCGCCACGCCGAGGAGGCCGGCGTGCGCGTGATCATTGCCGGCGCCGGAGGCGCGGCCCACCTGCCTGGCATGATTGCGTCAAACACGCTCATACCAGTCATCGGCGTCCCCATAGCCGCCGGCGCGTCAGGCGCGCGGGCCGCCGCGCCGCCGCGCCTCGCCGCGCTCGGGGGACTCGACGCGCTGCTCTCCATGTCAGAGATGCCGACTGGCTCGCCTGTCGCGTGCGTCGGGATCAACAAGGCCGCCAACGCGGCCCTGTACGCCCTAAAGATACTCGCCGTCGAGTCGCCGGCCCTGCGCAAGAGGCTCGCCTCGCACCGCCTCGCGCAGCACAGGGCAGTCGTGCGCGAGTCCGAGAGGATGCGCCGGTCCGGCGTGCGCGCGCACTCGCGCCTCAGGAAAGCACGCTGATCTGCAGGTCCAGCGCGCGCAGGCGCGCGAGGAGGTCCTCGGTGTTCTGCGGGCCCTGCGTCTCGAGGCTCATCGTGACTCCGGCCGAGCCGGCGCTGATGCCCGAGCTCAGGCGGTCGTGGATGACCTCGACAATGTTGGCGTTGGCCGCCGTTATGACGTTGACGATGTCAAGAAACATCCCAGGCCTGTCATGGAGCACGACGGACACCTTGAGGAGGCGCCCTGTTGCGGCGAGGCCCTTGTCGACTATTTGGCCCAGGAGGTACATGTCAACGTTGCCGCCGGCGAGGACCGCGACGGCCTTTTTTCCGCGCGCTGGCCGCGCTGCGAGGAGGTGCGCGAGGCCGGCGACTCCGGCAGGCTCGACTACGGTCTTTGCGCGCTCCATGAGGTAGAACATTGCCCGTATGAGGGCCGTGTCGTCGACGGCTACGACCTCGTCGGCGAGCCTCGAGACTATGCCGAGCGTCATCTCGCCGGGCGTCCTCACCGATATGCCGTCGGCTATGGTCCGCGCGCCGCCCACGCTAACGCGCTCGCCGCGCCTCACGGACTCTACCATCGACGGGAACGCCGAGGACTGGACGCCCGTGACGCGCACGCCGGGGTGCGTCTCCTTTACGGCGACGAGCACGCCTGCGGCAAGTCCCCCGCCGCCGACGGGCACGTATATCTCCTCGACGTCGGGCAGGTCGCGCAGTATCTCGAGGCCAATGACGCCCTGCGCGGCGATGACCTTTTCGTCGTCAAAGGCGTGTATTATCGTGGCCCCGCCCTCGGCGGCAAGCTCGCGCGCGCGCTCCCACGCCTCGTCATAGCTTGCGCCGTGGAGTATGACGTCGGCACCGTACCCCGCCGTCGCGGCGACCTTTGCCGGCGACGCCGACGTCGGCATCACGATCGTCGCGCGTATGCCCTCCGAGCTCGCCGCGTACGCGACGCCCTGCGCGTGGTTTCCGGCCGACGCGGCGACGACTCCGGCGCGGCGCTCGTCCTCGCCCATCGACATTATCCGGTGGTACGCCCCGCGTATCTTGAACGAGCCGGTCTTTTGGCGAAACTCCTCCTTGAGATAGACCTCCGAGCCGGTCTTTTCGCTAAAGAACGGCGAGCGCGTGAGCGGCGTGTGGCGTATGTCCCGCCCGCGCTCCCTGTCGGCCCTGAGCACGTCCTCGTAGGTGACCTGCCGCACGGCACGGCGCGAGCGGCGCTTTGTATATTTGAATTTCCATGCGGCTAGGCGCGCCGGCCCGCCTCTGCCTCGAGGGCGGCCCTGGCCTGCGTGACCCTGCGCGCAACGGCCTCGCGCGCGGCAGCCGGCATCGCGCCGGGGTCCAGGCCCCCGCCGGCGCGCTCGACGTCAAGCGAAAAGAGGTAGCCCTCCTCGCCGCCGACCAGGCGCGCCTCGTCGATGAGGACG
>RHFA01000117.1 GCA_003724275.1 Thaumarchaeota archaeon S13 | reverse complement strand
CCATGACGCTCACGCCAAAGACGATGCGCGCCGCAATGTCCAGCGCGCGGCAGCGCTCCCTGCCGTACCGATCGCCTCCGGCCGATCGCCCCGGAGCCGCACCTGCCTCCATGCGCAAGGGTCGCGCATGCGGGTAGTTAAGCCTGCCTGATCGCAGGGATCGCACAGTTGGTGAGGGGCATGTCGATCGGGATCCTTATATGCGATCAGCGGCGCACCGCGCCGCCCTGGCTCCACGGAGCTGCCTCGAGGGCCGCGATCGCCTCCTCGGCGCGGCGCGCGGCTGCGGCGTCAGGGCCGGCCGCCGCAAAATAGTCGCGCATCTCGGCCTCCTCCTCGGCGGAGAGGGCCTCCTCGGCCTCGTCAAAAAAGGCCTCCTCCTTTGTCATGTGGTCGCGCAGGAACGTGGCGTACGCGCGCAGAAACCTGCAGACGGGCTCGCGCGCGTCCTCGCCGGCGCGCCAGCGGGCCGCGTGGCGGGCCACCTTTGCGGCCACGCGCCTGGCAAACTCGTGCTCTATCAGGAACGCGCGTATCTCCGAGGCCATGCCGTACGCCCCAACGCACGCAAAGTACGTGTTCTCCTCGCGCGCGTGGTGGACGGCGTCCATAAAGCCGTCGATGACCCCGGAGATCGCCTCAATGTCGCCCAGCGGCACGTCGCCGCCGGCCTCGAGGCGCTCGCAGCACGCGACGATCAGCGCCTCTAGGCGCCAGGCCAGGCGGTGGTCCTCGCGGAGCGCCTCGGTTGCCCCCATGCCGCGCCGCGCGCGCCGCGCGCGCCTATATAACCCGCCGCGCGCCAAGACTTGACCCGGCCCCCTTTTAAGCGCGCGTGCGGGAGGGCCACGCATGGGCGCGCCTGCGGCCACACTGGCCATATGGGACGGACTCGTCGAGAGGGCATTCGACGTGGCCTCCGAGCTCGCCGGCTCCTCGGGCCTCGAGCCGCTCGTCGGCGCCGTCTCGAGGCTGCAGGAGGCCCTCGCGCCCCTCGCCGGCGGCGACGCGGGGATAGCCTCGGCGCCGGTCATACTCCTCGCCGCGGCCGTCACGATATTCTTTGGCGTCATAGGCGAGACGTTCTTCAAAAAGACGGGCATACCAGACGTCGCGTTCCTGATGATGCTCGGCGTCGCCTTTGGGCCGGTCCTGGGGATCATACAGCCAGACGTCGTCACGCAGATCGTCCCCTACTTTGCGGCGATCGCCCTCATCATCATCATGTTTGACGGCGGGCTAAACCTCGACCTCAAGCACATGATCCGGACCGCGCACTTTGCCATCCTCCTGGCCCTCATAGGGTTTGTCGCGTCCGTCTTTATAGTGACGGTCATGGCCCACTATGCGCTCGGGTGGGACTGGCTCGGCAGCATCCTCCTGGGCTCGATCGTGGGCGGCTCGAGCTCTGTCATTGTCTTTGGCCTCGTGCGCAACCTGCGCATATCCGAGAGCGCAAAGAACATGCTCTCCTTCGAGTCGGCGATAACTGACATACTCTCGACGATAATCGCCTTTATCATGTTTGGCGCGATACTCGTCGACTCGCTCAGCGTGACGCAGCTCGGCCAGTCAGTCGGGCACAACCTTGCAGTCGGGATATCGCTCGGCCTAGTCGTCGGCGTCCCGTGGCTCTTTGTGACCGCAAAGCTCGCAAACGCGCGCCACGGGTACATGCTCACGCTCGGCGTGCTCTTTTTCCTCTACTTTTTGGCCAACGCGCTCGGCGAGTCCGGCGCGCTCACGGCGCTCGTCTTTGGCATACTCCTCGGCAACAAGGACCGCATCGCGCGCCTCTTTCGCTTCAAGATGCCGCCCATCGAGCGCGACGACTCGATGCACAACCAGCTCACGTTCCTCGTGCGCGCGTTCTTTTTCGTCTTTGTGGGCCTCCTCGCGAGCTTTGGCGACTGGAGGCTCGCCGCGTTCGGGATAGCCGCCGCCGTGGCGATATACATCGCGCGCATTGTCCTCTCGAGGATCATCCTCCTCAACAGCTTTTCTAGGCTCGACCGCAAGGTGACGTCGGTGATGATCCCGCGCGGGCTCGCCGCGGCCGTCCTCGCGACGCTGCCCCTCACGTACGGCCTGCCAAACGCCGAGGCCTACCCGCAGGTCGCGTTCTTTGTCATACTCTCGACCGTGATAATCACGACATTTGGCCTCGTCGGGGCAAAAAAGATCCCGCCGCCGGACCCAAAGGAGGGCGGCTTTGTCACGCCAGAGGAGGAGAGGCCGCCTGCGTCCGGGCCGGCCGCCGAGGAGGCCGGCTTTCCGGCGAGGTCCGTCTAGCGCGCCGCGGGCCGCCGCCTCGCGCGGCGCGGGGGCAGGTCGGGCTCCCCCTCGAGGGACCGGACCAGGCCCCTGTAGCGGTTGCGTATGGTCACCTCCGTCACGTCTGCGGCCTCTGCGACGTCGCGCCAGGACTTGCCCTCGCCGTTCCTCAGGCACGCAAGGTAGACGGCCGTGGCCGCCAGGCTCATGGGGTCCTTGCCCGCCGAGGCCTCCCTGCGCCTTGCCTGCCTGAGCACGTCAGTCGCGTGGCGCCTCGTCTTTTCGGCAATGCCGATCTTGACGGCTATGCGCTCGACGAACTGGACGGGATCCGCCGCGGGCATCTTGATGTCGAGCTCCTGGATGAGCAGGCGGTAGCACCGCGCGATCTCCTTTCGCTTTATGCTCGTGGCCCCCTCGACGTCCTTTAGGTTCAGCGGCGTCCCCGTGTGGCGGCACGCCGCATAGGCCGAGGAGGCCATGAGGGAGACTATGGACCTGTGGCGCACAAGGCCCCTCTTGAGGGCCCTGAGGTACATGCGCGCCGTCTCCTCGACGACCTTGTCGGGCAGCGAGAGCCTGTCCCTTAGGCTGTCGAGCTCCAGGGAGGCCTGCCTGAGGTGGCGGCCGTCGACCCCCGCGCCCAAGAGCTCCGTGGTCGACTTCATCGAGTCGGCGCCGCGGCGCCGCCGGGATCGGCGCCCTTGGCGCCCCCGGAGCCCTTGGCGCCTGCGCCCTCGGAGGGCTTGTCGAGCTCCTCGAGGGACTGCTTTAGGCCCTTGTAGCGGTTGCGTATGGTCACCTCTGTCACGTTTGCGGCCTCTGCAATGTCGCGCTGCGTCTTGTCCTCGCCGTTCTTTACGCACGCGAGGTAGAGGGCCGCGGCGGCGAGCCCCATCGGGTCCTTGCCAGCCGAGACCTCGTTGCGCTTTGCCTGCTTGAGCACGTTGGTCGCGTGGCGCTTTGTCTTTTCGGCAATGCCGATCTTGCTCGCAATGCGCGCGACGCACTGGACAGAGTCCGTCACGGGCATCTTGAGGTCGAGCTCCTTGACGAGCAGGCGGTAGCACCTTGCGATGTCCTTTCGCTTTATGTTCGCGGCATGCTCGACGTCCTTTAGGTTTCGCGGCGTCGCCGTGTCGCGGCACGCCGCATAGAGGGCCGAGGCCATGAGGGCCGATATCGACCTGCCGCGCACAAGGCCCTTCTCTAGCGCCTTTCTGTATATGTACGCGGCCTTTTCGATGACGGCGTCAGATATGGCGAGCTTGTCCTTTAGGCGGTTGAGCTCCGAGAAGGCCTGCCTAAAGTTGCGGTCCACGGGCTCGTGGACCTGGCTGCGGCTGTCCCACGTGCGCAGGCGCTCTATGGTGGACTTCATCGAGGCGGCCAGCGGCCGGCCAGAGGCGTCCTTGTTTACGGGGTTTATTATCGTCGCGAGGCCCATGTCGTGCATCGTCAGCGACGTCGGCGCGCCGGCGCGGGCCCTGTCGCCGTGGTCGTCCTGCGTGAACGAGCGCCACTCCGGGCCGGACTCTTCGATCTTTTCGGTCATGACATAGCCGCACTTTGAGCAAAAGAGCTCGCCGGACTCGTTGTCCGTGACGAGCTTGCCCTTTGCGCATCGCGGGCAGGACTCCCTGGGGCGCATTCCCTGTGCCATAACGGCATCCCCTTAAGTAAATGGTATTTAAACCCTATTGGGTTTCCTGGGCACGAGACGGCCGGCCTTGGTTCGCTCGCCGCCACCTTAATATGTGAAAATGCCTGCCGCGGCGCCCGAGAATGATGCTGACAGGGCTGCGGAGGCTGTGGGGCCGGCGCGCCGAGCCCGAGGCCGCCGAGGGCCCGGCGGCCGACGCGCCCATCGTGGCCGAGGACGAGAGGCTCCCCCTGCGAGCAATCCCGGTCAAGTGCCCCGAGCTGGGCCCGTTCATGCGCTCCCTGCATGACGCCGGCGTCGTCACTGGCGACAGGGGCCCAAACCAGTCAGGCCACG
>RHFA01000092.1 GCA_003724275.1 Thaumarchaeota archaeon S13 | reverse complement strand
CGCGAGCGGAGGCGCCGCAGGATGGCGGGGATATTCGACGCTATACCCGTGCTCGCCGTGGTCATCTTTGCGGCCGGCCTGGTCGGGGCTCTGGCTTATGAGAGGTCAAGGCGGGGAAGCGCCGGCAAGGGGACGGGCTGAGGCGCGCCTAGCCGCGGCGTTTGCCTCGCTGGGGTTTGCTCGCCTCACGCCGATACAGAAAAAGGCCTCCCCCGTGATAGCGCAAAAGCGCGACACGCTTGTCATAGCGCCGACGGGCTCGGGCAAGACAGAGTGCTCGGTTGTGCCGATATTCGCGCGGGCCTCGCGCACGAGGCGGGACGGGCGCACAAAGGTCCTCTATGTCACGCCGCTGCGCGCCCTCAACAAGGACGTCTTTAGGAGGATTGGGCGCTATGCCGAGTCCGCGGGCCTCACGATGGCCATACGCCACGGCGACACGCCCCAGTCCGCGCGCCGCAAGATGGCCGCAAGCCCCCCGGACGTGCTAATCACGACGCCCGAGACGCTCGTCGTCATGCTCTCGCAGGAGCGCATGCTCGCCGCGCTATCGGAGCTAGAGTGGGTCGTCATCGACGAGGTCCACGAGCTCCTCCCGAGCGAGCGCGGCGCGCAGCTGGCCATCAGCCTCGAGCGCCTCGAGCTCAACTCGTCGCGCGAGCTCACGCGCGTCGGCCTCTCGGCGACGGTCGGAAACGCCCCCGAGGCCGCAAAGCTCGTCTCGGGGACGTCGCGCAGGTGCCGCATAGTGAGGGACCGCACGAGGCGCCGCTATGACGTGGACGTTGCGCTCGTCGAGGGGGGCCTGCCGAGCGTCGCCGACGAGATCGCGCGCCTCGCCGCGCCGGCGGCCCGCTCCTCGCCGGTCCTCCTATTCACGAACACGCGCGGCGAGGCCGAGCTCCTCGCGGCCCTGCTGCGCGAGAGGGCCGGCGGCATCGCGATAGACCTGCACCACGGGTCGCTCTCGCGCGGCGTGCGCGAGGAGAGCGAGTCGTCGCTGCGCGAGGGGAGGGGGGGAATCGTCGTGTGCACGTCATCCCTCGAGCTCGGCCTCGACATCGGGTCCGTCGACCTTGTCATGCACTATGGCTCGCCGCGGCAGGTCTCGCGCATGGCCCAGAGGATTGGGCGCAGCCGCCACGCGGGATCCGGGCCCGCCCGCGGGATTATCATCGCGCCAGACGCCGACGACTATATGGAGGCGCGCGCGATACTCGACAGGGCGCGCGAGGGCTCGATGGAGGAGCAGCCAGTGCACCGCGGCGCGCTTGACGTGATCGCGCACCACCTCGTTGGCCTCGCGCTGCAGCTCGGCGAGGTCGATATCGGCGACGCGCTTGGCCTCATCCGCCGCGCGTACCCATTTCGCGACACCACGCTTGACGACCTGATGCGCGTCCTGGACATGCTCGCCGCGGCCCTCCTAGTCTCGCTTGACCGCAAGTCAATGTCGTTCAGGAGGCGGGCACGCTCGCTGCGCTACCACTACCAAAACCTCTCGACGATACCCGACGTGCTCAAGTTTCGCGTCATCGACACGGCGACAAAGTCGTACGTGGGCACGCTTGACCAGAGGTTTGTCGGGGACTATGGCGAGCGCGACAACATATTTGTCCTGCGAGGCATGAGGTGGCGCATACTCAACGTCGACGAAAAGGACCTGCGCGTCAACGTCGAGCCCCACCGGTCCGGCGGCATGACTGTCCCGTACTGGGAGGGCGAGAACATCCCCGTCGACGCCGAGACGGCGCGCCGCGCCGGCGCGTTTCGCACGCGCAAGTCAGGCACGGAGGGAAGGGTGGCCTCGAAGGCAATGGCCCGCGCCGGCTTTGGCGCGCCGGACTCGGCCACGGTCGTCGCCGAGTCGTGCCGCGCCGAGGGCGCCGTCGTGGTCCACGCGTGCCTCGGCACGCGCGTGAACGCGACGCTGGCGACGATACTCTCGTCTATACTCTCTGCGCAGCTGGGCCGAACCGTCGAGTCTCGCTCTGACGCGTACAGGATTGCGCTCTCCTCGCAGGCGCGCATCACCGAGGAGATGCTCTCCGGCGTCCTGCGCGACGAGTATGGCGACATTGCGCCGATCGTGCAGGCCTCGCTCGCCGGCACGCACAACGTCAACTGGCGCTCGTGGTGCGTCGCAAAGAGGTTTGGCATCGTCGAGCGAGGGGCCGTGTACGACCGCCGCGACGCGCGCGTGATATACGAGCGCCACCTCTCCACGCCGCTTGCGCGCGAGGCCATGCGCGAGCTCTACCACGACAAGTACGACCTCGCCGGCGCGCGCGACGCCCTTGCGCGCCTGCGCGACGGCTCGACGTCGCTCGTGTGGGCCGACGTCGACTCGTTCTCTGCGCTCGCCGAGCCCATACTCGGCCGCGCAGCGCACCGCGCCTCGCCCTCTAGCGTCGACGGCGGGATACTCGCAATGGTCCGCGAGCGCCTAATGTCGAATGCCCACCGCCTCGTCTGCGCGCGCTGCGGCGCGTGGGACCGCCTCGTCAAGACCTCCGAGCTGCGCTCGGCCGTCTCGTGCCCGCGCTGCCGCGCGAGGCAGGTCGCCGTGGCCCACAGGGCCGACGAGGAGATTGCCGGGATTATCCGCCGCCGCGCCGCCGGCCGCCGCCTCGACGAGGGCGAGGAGCGCCTCTACAGGCGCGCGTGGAAGACGGCCTCTCTCCTAGAGACGTTTGGGCAGGCGGCCCTCATCGCGCTCTCGGGGTACGGCGTCGGGGCGGACACTGCCGCGCGCATACTGCGCGACATGGCCGGCGAGGAGGGCATATACCGGCAGGTCTACGAGGCCGAGAGGCAGTATGTCATGACGCGCGGCTTTTGGGACGACTAGGCCTTGGGCTTGCTCTCGTCCGTGATGTCCCTTATGGCCGAGTAGGGCGTGAGCATGAGGTCGACCCTGTCGTCCATGGCCGACCTCGCGTTGAGGCCCGTGATCTCGTAGACACGGCCGCCCTTGCATGCGGCCAGCGCGTCGGCCTGCGCGCGCCACCCCTTCACCCAGACCTCGGCGGTCTTGTCCTCGACATAGATCTCGGCGAGCGCGACGGCGTCGCCCGAGCGCGTCTGGATCTCGCGGCGCTCGTTGGCCTTGAGGACAATGGCGCGGATCGAGTACGTCCCGCCGGCCTTGACATCCTTTACCTCGGTCCAGGCCTCCTCGAGGGGCGGAACCTTTGCGTCGCCGTCCTCGATCCTCCTGACAAACGAGCTAGAGTCCAGCGTGAGCGAGCTCCCGAGCGCTGCCGTCGGCATTATCTCGGCAATGTCGCCTGGCTTGAGCGAGGCGAGCTTGTCACCTGTGTCGTTGACAAAGACGAGGTTCTTTCCCTCGTCCATGCCCAGGACCATCGAGCCCTGCTGGCCGGCCGCCCTTGACACTATGCGCACAGTGACGCCGGCCACCTCGTTCGTCCCGTCCACCTTTAGGACAGTCGCGTCGTTGCCGTGGATCTCCAGGCCCTGGTTGCCAGTGCGCGCATCAACGCCAATGAGCGTGACGCCGGCGTCAATGGGTATGGACTTTGGCACGTCTCCCCTGCCCTTTCCCCAGAGAACCGCCCTCACGGGCGAGCCGGACTTGCCACGCACGGTCATCTGTATGACCTTGCCTGGCCTGCCGTCGCTCTTTCTTGTAAAGTCCCTAAACCCGATCTGGCCCTCGACCCTGCCGCGCACGACCATGTTGCGCCCCGACTCTTTTACCTCGCCGGCGTCTATCGCCAGCGACTCTATCCCGCCAATGTCGCTCTCCTGGTTCTCGTCGCGCTCGAGGGACCCGCCCGAGCCGATGTTGAGCGCCTGCGTGCCGTCGCGGTCGGCCTTTACGTACGCCTTTATGATCTTGACCATGTCGCCGGGCCTTATCTCGTCGATTCCAGGCATTACTGCCTTTTCGCCCCAGAGCTTTACGCTGGCCTGGCCCTTTGTGTCATACACGGTCATCGTCCGGATCGAGCCCTGCGAGCCGTCCTTGCCCGTGAACTGCCTCACCGGAGATATGTTCATCACGCGCGAGCGCACGGTGAGCTCCTTTGCGCCGGCCCCCAGGTCCCCCAGGTCGCCGTTCGCCTCGGCGGCCTCGGGGAACGTGACGCCCAGGTCAGAGGCGACCAGGTGGACCGCGCCCCTGTTGGTCAGAAAGCCCGCGCCCACGCTGCCCACCTTTTTCTCGATCAGCGCATCCAGGTCCGCGCGCGTCATCTCGGGGCGCATCTCCAGTATGGCGTTGACGGCGTCCTCGTACTCGCCCATGCAGGGGCCTCGCCGAA
>RHFA01000085.1 GCA_003724275.1 Thaumarchaeota archaeon S13 | reverse complement strand
CTCGCCGGCGGCCGTCGGGCCGGAGACTGCCTCGCTGAACGCCAGGGTGACCGTGGTAGGCGAGGATGTTGCCGCCGAGGAGACGGACGGCGCGATTCCATCGGCGGCCATCACAGTTGTTGCGGCTATATTGCCGTCAGAGTTGGACAGTGTCGGAGTCTCCGGCGGCGTGAACGCGACGGCAGGGCGCGCGTTGGCAGCGAGCGGGTCGGTTACGAGATAGAGGGCCGTCGCGCCGGAGAGCGACGAGGCGGGCGATGCCGAGGACAGCGTCTCGCGAAGCGAGGAGACAGGGGAACCGGCCACTGTCCACTGCGACACGGAGACCGCACCGGTGACCTGGCTGCCAAAGGTGACTTCGACGAGCGTGGCGTTTACGGTTCGCGCCGTGAACGCCGCAGTCGCGGCTGGCCCGACATGTGTTGCTCTCATGTAGGGCTTTTCAAGCCACGCCCTGTTGTAGGCTAGGTCCCTTATGCTCTCTTCGTCCCACTGAGAGAGGGAGATCTCCCACGTGCCCTCGGCCGGTGGCGCGCCGAGATCGGCGATCATCTCGGTTCCCGACGCCGTTGTCCTGGCAAACACTGTCTTGCGCGTTTCTCGGTGCATCACCTCAAGATCCAGCGTGTCTCCACGGATCATAATCGGCTCGTCAAACGTGACGATGATGTTTGTGCCCGAGATGTACGGCGGGGTCGCGGCATCGAGGATTGGATGCATGTCGTCACGGGAAGTGATCGTCGTCTCGGAGAACACATTGCCGGCGAGATCCGTTATGGGCATATCCGTTGACGTGTACGACACGGATGGGGTGGACGCCCGGGTGGCGACTGGGGCGTGGGCTAGCTGCAGGTATGAGTGGGGGTAGTAGGATGGCGGGGATTCCACCTGGTTTATGACCGTGGCCGGCGCCCCATCGACCGTCCAGTGATCCTCGTGGCCATCTGGCAAGGAGACAGTCTCGCTGAAAACCAATAGCGTGTAGGCGGGGCTTTGCGTCGCGGCAAAAAGAAGCGGGGCTGCGCCGTCGGAGGTGACGGCCTTGCTCCAGGGCAGCAGTGCGCCGTCGATGGCAAGTCCTCCGGAGACGGGCGCGGCATACAGAACCGTCATGGCGTGGCCGGTGTGATGCGCCTTGGCGTGGTGGATAACAAGTGTTGTCTCGGATGATGAGACGGGTATGGCCAGCGGCGCACCAGACGTCGCGTGTGGAGCCGATGGCGACGTCCCCAGCGTGACTGACTTTATGTAGGAGTATACGGTATCAGTTTGGCGCCAGTCGGCTAGATCAAGCGTTCCAGACGGGGCGGAGCCAAACGTCACGGACGTTGCCGTAGAGTTTAGTATTCTGGCCGTGAACTGGGCTGGCGACGTGTACGTTGCGGTTACAGTTGGCTTTGCCGCAGACGCGGCGCGCGAGTTGCCGGACGTGTCCGTTATTGACGATGGGATTTGCAGTGTCCATTTGCCCTCTACCGGCGCGGCTCCCAGAGGATAGGTGATGGTGCTGCCCGATACGGTGACCGGCACGAATCGATAGGGATGGAGCAGTGGCCTGGCCGAAAGCATGGTGTCCTCGGGGACTATGATCGCCTCGTCAAACGTGACTACGATCGACGTGCCCACGAACTTTGGCGGAGCCGACGCGTCAAGGGACGGGGAGATCCCGTCAGCGGCCGTAACCGTCGCGGCGGCGACTGCGTTGCCGGCCGCGTCAGCGAGCGTAGGGGGCGCCGGTGGCGCAAACTTTACGGCGGGCGTGGCATCAGGGGCCAGACCCGAGGTCACCAGGTAGAGCGACGTGGCGCCAGATAGCGACGATACTCCGGATAGCGACGAGGCGCCTGCCGCAGAGTCCGGCGGGGCGCGCAGCGAGGTCGCCGCGGTTCCGGCGACTGTCCACTGTGACGGGGAGACTGCGCCGCTGACGGGCTCGCCGAACGTGACCTCGACTAGGGACGGGCCTCGGCCGGCCCCACCGCCATGATCGCCAGGGCCGCCGCCACGGCCACCGCTAGCACTAGGCTTCCTCCGCTCAACGCGCCGCCGGAGGGCCTGTTTTGCTATAAAGGTGCCGCACGCCCCGCGGGGCGGCGCGGCCCCGGCGCCCCTGCGGGCGCGGCCTCCCCCAACAAGGCTTAATAGCGGGCGCGCGCGCCGCCGCGCGCGAGCGCATGGCGGTGATCTGCAGCACTTGTGGCCTCCCGGAGGACCTCTGCGCGTGCGGCGAGCTCGCCAAGGACAGCGCAAAGATAATCGTGAGGCTAGAGACGAGGCGCTTTAAGAAAAAGGGCACCATGATCGAGGGTCTCGACCCAAAGATGGGCAACCTCGAGGGCGTCGCGCGCGAGCTAAAGGCAAAGTACGCCTGCGGCGGGACCGCAAAGGAGGGCTATGTCTTTCTCCAGGGCGACCACAGGGACACGATAAAGGAGGCGCTCGTTGGCCTCGGCTTTGCCGAGTCGGCCATAGAGCTCCACTAGTGCGCCCCTCAGCGGCGCGCGGCGCGGCGCTGCGCGCCTCCGGCGCGGCCCACACGGTTCTCGTCGCGGCCCTCGTGGGGCTCATGCTCGCCTCGCTCCCGCTGGGGGCGCAGATACTGCTCGGCGCCGGGCCAGGCGCGCCGGACCCGTGGGACTGGGCCTTCATGGCCGCGCTCTGGGCGTCGTACGCCGCGATGGCCGGCATTGCGCTGCTCGGGCCGAGGGCCGGCCGCGGGTCGTGGGCATGGGCCAACCCAATGGCGACGGCTGCAGGATGGTTTGGCGTGCTCATCGCCGCCTCTGTGGCGATCGAGGCGGTCCAGTCCAGCCAGGGCATAGAGATCGTCCCCCCCGAGTATGCCAGTGACGTCGAGAGGCTAGAGAGCGCAACGCTTGCGCCCATTGTGGAGGAGCTCGCCTTTCGCGTGCTGCTCGTCGGCGCGCCGCTGGCCGCCTTTTGCGCGAGGCGCGCGCCGCCGGCGCGCGCGCTGCGCGTCCTGCTCCACCCGCACGCGTGGCTCGGCGGGCGCGGCGCGCGCCTTGCCGTGGCGCTAGTCCTGGCGTCGGCTGCTCTCTTTGGCGCGCTGCACACAGTCGGCGACGGGTCGTGGAGCGCCGGCAAGGCGACGCAGGCCGGCGTCGCCGGCGCCATACTCGGCTGGGCGTACTATCGCCACGGGATTCTCGTGGCGATCCTGGTCCACTGGGCGACAAACTATGCGGTCCTGTCTGTCCTCCAGTCCGTCGCCGCCGCCGCCAACGTCGGGCTCGGCGCCGCCTCGTCGCACCCCGCCGGCGCGGCCGTCGAGGTTCTCCTAGTCGCCTCTGGCGCCGCGACGGCGGCTGCCCTTGCGCTTGGCCACCGTCACTCCTAGGCCGCGGCGCTTGCGCCCCTGCGGCGCCCTCCCCTCCCTGCGCGGCGGGGGCGGGGCGTCTGCGGGCCCTGCCCTGCGCTTGGGCCCCGGCACGCCGAGTCGCTCGACCTCGTCCCTGAGGCCCTTGTACCTGTTTCGGATCGTCACCTCGGTCACGTGCGCGGCATGCGCAATGTTCTTTTGCGTCTCGTGCTCCTCGAGGCGCGTGCACGCCAGGTAGAGGGCCGCGGCGGCCAGGCCCATCGGGTCCTTGCCTGCGGCAATCCCTCCGACGGATGCGCGCCTGAGCAGCATCCTGGCCTCCCTGCGGACCTCCGCGGAGAGGCCAGCATTGTCGGCTATGCGGCCCACGCAGACCGTGGCGTCGACGACTGGCATTCTCATGTCAAGCTCGCGCAGCATGAGCCGGTAGCAGCGCGATATGTCCTTCCTGGTCGTGTTGCACGCCTGCTGGATGTCCTTTAGCGTCACTGACGCGCCGGCCTCGCGAGACGCGGCGTACAGCGACGACGCGGCCAGGGCCGCTATCGAGCGGCCGCGCACCAGGCTCCTCTCTATGGACAGGCGGTATATCTCGCGCGCCCTCTCGACTATGGACTCTTTCATGCTGAGGGCCTCGCGCAGGGCCTCGAGCTCGATCTCGGCCTGCTGGTAGTTGCGCTCCAGCGCCTGGCCCTCGGGGGCGGGGCGCCGGCGCCGGGGCGGCTCCTTGCGGCGCGGCGGCTCCTTGCGGCCCGCCGGCGCCGCGGCTCCCGGCCTCCCTCCGGACCTCTTGCCCGCCATGCCGCCGGCGCGCGGGCGCATTGACTTAAAAGTCTGATCATGCGCGGCGCGCCCAGGGCGCTCGCGGCGGCAGCTCCCCAATAGGTTTTTAACGCAAGGCCGCAGCGAGGGCCGCCGTGAGCAAGAGCAAGGGCGCGCCGCTGCCGGCCTCTAGCGCCGGCCTGCTGCGCTTCTTTGAGGACGAGACAAAGGGCTTCAAGGTGGACCCGAGAATAGTGGTCTCGATGCCAATGAGCCTAATCGTCGTGTCGTGGCTGATCGACATATTCATGGCGCCCTGATGAGCCATGAGCGCGCCGACTGACAATGTCCACAGCATACACAGGTGGCACACGCTCACGCTCATAAACCCGTCCTCGCACAGGCACTCCCTAGTCTTTTCGCTGGCCGTCACGGCCACGCTGGCCCTCGCGGTCCACTTTTCGTACGTCGAGCCCGGGCCCTGGACGGCCGTCCATGTTGCCGCGGCGATGGCGGTCCTGCCGGCCACGCAGCTCGCCGACAGGCTCGTCATACGCAACCGCGAGCACTCAAAGGCCATACACCTCTCGCTCTTTGGGACCGCGACGTGGCTGATGGCCGCCTCGGCTGGAGTCGCCGCCGCGGCGGTCCTCGGCAGGGACGCAATCCCCATGCAGCACCTCGTCGTCGGCATGATGGTCTTTGCGGCCTTTAGGATTGGCATGCTCACGTCTGTCCTCGGCGTGGGCATACGCCGCGCGTGGGCCGCGTGCGCCGTGCAGCCGCTGGCGCTCTATTGCGCAATCGTCCCGTTTGGGATGTGGGAGGCCCTCGCCGACCCCGTCTCACTGGCCTTTGGCGCGGCGTTCCTGGCGATCGCCACGGCGTGGTCGACGATGACTGACAGGGCGGGCCGGCCGCCCCTGCGCAGCACGCACGAGGTCATACAGGCGTACCTCACGTCGCTGCGGCGCGACCACTCCGAGATGGAGGCCCTCCTCGAGCGCCACTCGCGCCCGCTTGACGTGTCCACGACGCAGCTTCGCCTGCGCGGCGGCGGGGGGACAGACATGCGGCTGGTGCTGCCCGGCGTGCATCCGGGCCCCTACCACCCCGTGGGCGGCAGCAACATACCCTACCTCATATACAAGAGCCTCGACTCGGCGGCGATGGTGATGCACAGCGTATCAAACCACACGCACAACCTGCCGTCGCGCGGCGAGGTCGAGCGCTACCTCGACTCGCTCAAGTCCAGCACGGTAGCCGGCTCGGGCTCAGAGTGCACCGAGCCCGTCACGGCCGTCGTCAACCGCGCGCGCGCCATAGGCGTCATGTTTGAGGGCAGCGCGCTTCTCGTCCTCTCGCTCTCGCCGCACGGCATGGAGGACCTCCCCACGCGCATAAAGTCCGAGATTGAGGCGCACGCGCGCAAGTCTGGCATCGAGCGCGTCATGGTCGTCGACTCGCACAACGCCATGGGCGCCGAGATATCCGGCCCTGACGAGGACGACATGCTCGCCGCGGCCCGCTCGTGCCTCGACTCGCTGCGCGGCAAGCCAATGCACGCCATGGAGGCCGGATACGCCAACTCGGGCGGCATGGGCATAGAGGCGCCGGACCTCGGCATGGGCGGCCTCGGCGTGCTCTGCCTGAGGGTCAACGGGACCGAGCACTTTTTGGCGTGGGCCGACGCCAACAACATGGAGAACGGCATGCGCGAGCACATCGTCGGCGAGCTCGCAGGCAGGGGCATGGGCCTCCTGGACGTCTGCACGTCAGACACGCACTATTCGCGCACGACTGTCCGCACGAGGAACGGCTATTACCAGTTTGGCGCCGTCACGCCCCCCGAGAGGGCCGCGTCGTGGTTTGCCGAGATTGCCTCCAGGGCCGCAAAGTCCGCGGGCCGCGCCTCCTTTGAGGTCCTAGTCGCGAGCGCGCGCGTGCGCATCATGGGCGAAAAGGTCTTTGAGGACTATTCGGCTGCGCTCTATAGGGCCCTCGGCCTCACAAAGGCCCACTCTGCGCTGGGCCTACGGCGTGACGTATGTCCAGTACTCTGATGACGCCGTCGCGCTAGCCGACGTGCGCGCCGGCCGCCTCGACGCGCACTATGCGGGCCTCTCGCCGTCGCTCCTCGGGCCGGGCCAGCGCGAGGGCGTGCGCGTGCACGAGTCGAGCAGCGGCTCGTACAGCCTTCTTGTCAACCCCGCCGAGGGCGGCCGCCTAAACCCCTTTTCTGACAGGGCCGCGAGGCAGGCCCTAAACCACATGATAGACCGCTCCCTGGTAGTCAACGAGGTCCTCGGCGGGCACGGGACACCAATGTTCTCGGCGTACGCGCCGCACGACCCCGACTATGCGGCGCTCGCCGCCGCGGGCGCCCCAGAGTTCGCCTATGACCCCGCCCTCGCGCGCGAGATGCTGTCGCGCTCGCTAGAGGGGGCCGGCGCGCGCCTCGAGGGCGGGAGGTGGGAGCACGGCGGCGAGAACGTCCGGACGACGGTCTTTATACGCGGAGACGACCTTGCGCGCAAGGCGATCGGCGAGCTCCTTGCCCTCGAGCTGGAGCGCACGGGCATCACGGTGGACAGGGAGTACGGCGACCTGAGCAAGGCCCTGGCCGTCGTGTACGGCTCTGACCCCGCCGAGCTTCGCTGGGGCGTCTACACGGAGGGGTGGGGCGGCAGGGCGGCGTTTGTCAGGTATGACCCCGTCATCCTCGCGCAAATGTACGCGCCGTGGTTCTCCTCGATGCCCGGCTTTAACGACCCGCTATACTGGAACTATCGCAACGCCACAGTCGACGAGCTCACGCGCGCCATATACGCCGGCGGGTTTTCGGGCCCGGAGGAGCGCGACGGGATGGTCCGCGCCGCCGCGAGGATTGGGACCGAGGAGGCCGTGCGCGTCTTTCTTGCCGCGCGCGACGACCTGTACGCCGTCGGCGAGGGGGTCGAGGGCGTCGTCAACGGGTTTGGCGCCGGCGTGCCGTCGCGGTTTACGGCGATAAACGCGCAGACGCCCTCGGGCCACATGCGCGTGGGCGTAAAGCAGGCGTACCAGGGCTCGTGGAACCCCGTCATGGGGTTTGGCGACGCGTACAGCTCGCGCATATGGCAGACGCTCTCGGATCCCGCCGTGTTTCGCAACCCGTACAGCGGCTCGCCGATGCCCGTGCGCGCGTCCTGGGAGGTCCAGACCGGCGGGCCGGAGCCCTCGATCGCCGTCCCGCCGGAGGCCGTCCTCTGGGACAACGCGTCCCAGTCGTGGAAAGGCGCGCCGGGGGGGACGCTGGCCGCCAGCGCGATAGAGTACGAGCTGTCAATGTCGCGCTGGCACCACGGCGAGATGATGGACATGAACGACGTCATGCACGCCGTCTATTTTGCCCAAGAGTGGGGGTCAGGGGCCACGCCGGCCGACGTGACGCACGACGCCGAGTATGCCTCGCGGGCCGCGCAGCTAGTCTCGGCCCTGCGCGGCGTCGAGGCCCTCGGGCCGGACAGGGTCAGGGTCTATGTGGACTATTGGCACTTTGACGAGGCCGAGATCGCCGGCTGGGCATCCGTGTGGCCCCAGGTCCCCTGGGAGGTCATGGCCGGCATGGAGCGCGCCGTCTCGGCCGGCGAGGCGTCCTTTTCGCGCTCGGGGGCCGCCGCCGCCGGCGTCCCGTGGCTCTCGCTTGCGATACCGTCTGATGCGGGGCTCGTGGGCAGGCATGTCGCAGAGATGGCCGCCTCTGGCCACGTTCCGGCCGCCATGTCGCAGCTCGGGGCCGGCGAGGCGTATGCGCAGCAGAGGTACGCCGCGGCCCTGGGGTGGATCGCCGAGAGGGGCCACGCCGTGGTCTCCAACGGGCCGTACGAGCTAGTCGCGTACACGCCCGAGTCGCGCACGATAGAGACGGCGGCCACGCGCGACGAGTCGTACCCTTTTGCGCGCGGCCACTGGCTGCACCTGTCCGGCGTAGAGCTCCCGCGCATAACGGGCGTGGGCCTGCCGCGCGCAGTGGAGGCAGGCGCGCCGCTCGAGGTCCGCGTCGACGCCGTGGGCGCGACATTGGTGTCGTATCATGTTGAGGCCCCCGGCGCCGGGCCCCTGCTCTCCGGCAGGGCCACAGTCGAGGGTGGCGCGGCGGCCGTCTCGCTCTCGGCGGCCGAGACGGCGGGCCTGGGCGGCGGCGCGCACACGCTGCGCCTCTTTGCGTCCTCGGATGACGTGCTGCGCCCGGACACGTACTCGTCGGGGTTTATGGTCGTGGATCGCGGCGCGTCGCTCCCCGAGGCCGCCGCCGCAGGAGGGGCCGGCGGCGGCGAGCGCGCGGAACCACAGTTGGCGGCGGCCGCAACGGTTGCCGCCGCGGCGG
>RHFA01000033.1 GCA_003724275.1 Thaumarchaeota archaeon S13 | reverse complement strand
GGGGTCAGCGCGGGGCCCGGTGGGCGCATACGTTTATTATCACGCGATCGGGCCGCGCGAGCCCGTTGAAGTACAAGTCGACCGAGCAGGTCCTAAAGACGATCAGCGACAAGGAGCGCATCCGCAACTTTGGCGTCATCGCCCACGTCGACCACGGCAAGACGACGATGAGCGACAGCCTCCTGGCCCACTCGGGGATCATCGCGCCCTCGGCGGCCGGCAAGGCCCTGGCCCTGGACTCGATGAAGCAGGAGCAGGACCGCGGCATCACGATCGTGCAGGCAAACGTCACGCTCTCCTACGCAAAGGCCGACAAGGAGTACGTCATCAACATGATAGACACGCCCGGCCACGTCGACTTTAGCGGCAGGGTCATCCGCAGCCTGCGCGCCATAGACGGGGCCGTCGTCGTCTGCGACGCAGTCGAGGGGATCATGACGCAGACCGAGACGGTCACGCGCATGGCCCTCGAGGAGCGCGTCAGGCCGGTCCTCTACATCAACAAGATCGACCGCCTCATAAAGGAGCTGCGCCTCACGCCAGAAAAGATGCAAGAGACGCTCGCCTCCGTCGTCAAGAACTTTAACTCGCTCATAGACACGTACGCCGAGCCCGAGTACCGCGAAAAGTGGAAGGTCTCGATCCAGGACGGCAGCGTCTCGTTTGGGTCCGCAAAGGACCGCTGGGGGTTCAACATTGACATCATGAAGGAAAAGGGCGCCTCGTTCAAGGACATATACGCCGCGTACGAAAAGGACGGCAGCGTCGAGGCCCTCGCCGAGCGCGTCCCCATAGCCGACGCGATACTCGGCATGGTCGTAAAGCATCACCCTCCCCCGCACGTCGCGCAAAAGTACCGTGTGCCAAAGATATGGAAGGGCGACCTGGACTCGGACATCGGCAAGGCGATCGTCAACTGCGACGAGTCCGGCCCCGCCGTGATGATGATAGTAAACATGGCCCTCGACCCCGCGGCCGGCCCCGTCGCCATCGGCAGGCTCTTCTCGGGGACGATAAGCGACGGCGACACGGTGAACATCATCGACTCTAGGCGCGAGGGCCGCGTCCAGTCGGTCAACTTTTTCATGGGAAACCAGCGCGAGCAGGTCGGCAAGCTCGGGGCGGGCAACATACCGGCGCTGCTGGGCCTGACCGAGGTCAGGGCGGGCCAGACGCTCTCTAGCATAAAGGGCATAAACGTCTTTGAGGGCATAAAGTACGTCTCAGAGCCCGTCGTGCAGATAGCCATAGAGCCAAAGCACCCAAAGGACCTCCCGCGCCTAGTCGACGTGCTAAAGCGCCTGACGATCGAGGATCCCAACCTCGTAGTCAAGATAAACGAGGAGAGCGGCGAGACGATCATAGCCGGCATGGGCGTCCTCCACCTCGACATCGCCACGACGCTCATAGCCGAGAACAAGGTCGAGATCGTCACGTCGCCGCCGCTCATCAACTACCGCGAGACCGTGCGCGGCGCGTGCGAGGCCGTCATGTCAAAGTCGCCAAACAGGCACAACAAGATATTCATGAAGGTCGAGCCCCTCGAGGCCGAGATCGCCGACCGCATCCGCGACGGGACGCTCTCGGAGATGAAGGACAAAAAGGAGGTCGCAAAGATGCTGCGCGAGCTCGGCTGGGAGCCCGACACGGCAAAGAACGTCATGCGCTTTGACCCGCGCGGCAACGTGATGATAAACGCGACAAAGGGGGTCCAGTTCATACAAGAGTCGACTGACTCTATACTCTCGGGATTTGACGACGTGATGAAGGAGGGCCCGCTGGCGCGCGAGCAGGTTCGCAACTGCAAGTTTGTCTTTACGCACTTTGTGCCCCACGAGGACCCCGCGCACCGCGGCCTCGCGCAGCTCGGGCCGGCCTCGCGCCGCGCGTGCATGGGGGCCACGCTCATGGCTAGCCCGACGCTCCTCGAGCCGGTCCTCGCCATAGAGGTCCGCGTCCCGCAGGACATGATCGGCAACGTCGCCACGGTCATATCGGGCCGGCGCGGCAAGGTCCTCGACACGCAGCAGAGGGGCGTCATCAGCATCGTGACTGGCGAGCTGCCCGCGTCCGAGACGTTTGACCTCTCCGAGGCCATGCGCGGGCAGACGGCGGGGCGCGCAATGTGGAACACGCACTTTAAGGCGTGGGCCGAGGCCCCAAAGTCAGTCCAGGCAAAGGTAATGTCGGACATTCGCAAGCGCAAGGGCCTTGCGCCAGACCCCCCAAAGCCCGGCGAGTTTATCGACAAGGAATAGCTAGCGCAGCGCGTCGCCGAGCACGTCCCGGTACGACGAGGGCACGTACTTTCGCATCGCGCCGATCAGCGACCTAGCGCCGGCGTCAAGGACGTACGTAACGGCGTGGTCATCAGAGTCGCGGACCGAGCGGCCCATTCCCTGGAGGAGCTTTGTGAGCGAGGCATACTTGTACCACGCGTCGCTCCGCTCCATCTTTGCCCTCGTGCGCCTGTCGCCTAGCGAGAGGTAGGGGGCCTTTATGATCACCTGGAACCTCGAGAGGTCCCCCTTGAGGTCCACGCCGTACCACAGCGACGGCGAGACGAGCACGCTCGGCCCGCCGTCGCGCGCGTGGGCCGCGAGCGTGCGCTCGCGCTCCTCGCCCGTGTCGTTGTGGACTATCTTGAGGCGCGCCGCCGCCGCCTCGCCGGCCTCGGAGCGCACGTGCGCGGCGAGCGCGTCGCACTGGTCCTTGCGCGAGGTGAGGACGAGGCCCTTCTCGCCGGCGTGCGCGGCGAGTATCCTCGCCGCCTCCGAGTAGACTGCCGCATAGTCGTCCTCGGAGGACCGCGCGCTCAGCCTGCGCACGTCGGCAAACCTGACCTCGCGGCTCTGCGGCGGGAACGGCGAGCGCTCTATCTCTATAAACGCGCACTCGGAGGCCTCTAGGCCCATCGTCGAGCAAAAGACGTCCCTGTGGACAGTCGCGCTCATGTAGAGCTGGCACGGGGCGTCAAAGTACCTCTGGGCGTGCGCGCCGACCTCGAGCGGCTTTAGGGACACGCCGCCGCCCTCTCCCCTCTGGACCACCATGTTCTCCGGCGCGCGGTCAATCTCGTGGAATATCGCGTCAAGGTCGTCGCGCCTCCTCCTAAACCTCGCGACGCGCTCGGCGACGGCAGGCGCCATCGAGCCGCCGTGCTCGTCCTCGAGGTCGCGAACCTCCCTGTGGTACGCGTCGGCGGCCGCCTCTACCATGCGCTTGATCCCGTCAATGTCGTCGGTGGCATAGCTTGACATGCTGAGGTTGACGTCAGAGAGGTGCGAGCGGTATATGTCCATGCCGACCATGTCTATGAGCTGGTCCTCGATCTCGTGGGCCTCGTCGGCCACTATGCACTTGCGCCGCAGCATGTCTGCCGCTCCGGACGGCGGGTACTTGCGCGTCAAAAAGTACGCCGCATAGTTGAACACCGTGTGCGACGCGTTGAGCGCCCTGTACTTTTGGTCGTAATAGTGGCAGGCCTTTCCCTCCGCGAGGGGCCGGACGGACTCGGCCTCTGTCCCCCGCCCCTCCACAGAGTACTGGGCCGGCATCGGCTTGTGCTCGCACGTGACGGTCTTTTTCCTGCCGTGGTCCTTTTCCGTCCACGAGCAGCTCGCGCGCGAGCACGAGACTGACGCGTCCCACCCCGAGGACGGGTCGACGGCGGCCTTGTCGCACAGGACCACGCACGGAAAGTTGGACTTGCCCTTGAGCGGCAGCGCCCACGCAAAGTCGGCCGTGTACTGGTCTTGCAGGATCTTTTGGGCCGTGAGCGTGTGCGAGGTGCCCATCGCGCGCGCAAACGCCATGGCGACGTGGCTCTTGCCCACGCCCGTCGGCGCGCAGAGGATGATGTGGCGGTGCCCCGAGGAGAGCGCGTCGTCGATCCTCGACATGATCTCCGCCTGCGTCCTTCGCGGCTCAAAGCCGGACGGAAAGCACTCCGAGAGGCGCTGCGGCTGTGCGGGCAATGCGCCACGGGCCCCGGGGCGCGCCTAATAACCCATTGGGGCCGCGCCGGGCCGCCACCTGCCAGGCAGGAAAGCGCGGCGGCGCAGGCCGGCGGCGCAGGCATGGGCTTTCCTGGCCGCAGGCCCGCCTGTCCGGCAGGGCGCATCAGGGTTATATTATGCGCGGGTTGAGCCGCCCGCAATGACCGCGCCGGCTAGTTTGCAAGCGAGTGCGCCAGGCCCCGAAGGCCAGATAGCAGGGGTGTGACTAGTGGCCCAGGGCATGCCAAGTCCAGTGGCCTCGCACGGCGAGCTGGGGGCGCAGTATGGAGACAGGGAGGCAGACGTCAACATTTCCCCGTTTTTGAGGATGTTGTGGGACCATGGCCTCATTGACTGTAGCACAAACCCCAAGGAC
>RHFA01000138.1 GCA_003724275.1 Thaumarchaeota archaeon S13 | reverse complement strand
CCCTCACAATAGTGCCCGAGAGGACGGCGTGCTACCACTGTGTCTTCCCGTCGCTAGACGAGGACGAGATGCCAACCTGCAGCATAGAGGGCGTAAACCCCGCGGTTCTCTCCATAGTCGGCGGCATAGAGGCCTCCGAGGCCGCGCGCGTGCTCGTCGGCAAGGAGCCGGCCCTCTCTGGCAGGATACTCCACGTCGACATTGACACGATGGGGTTTTCATCAACGAGGACGTTTAGGGCCGACGAGTGCCCCGTGTGCGGGACCGACCGCGTCGCCGTGACGGTTCCCGGAGGCGTCACCGTCGAGGAGCTCTGCGGGAGAAACAGGGGCAAGCGCACGTTTACGCTCGCGCCGCCCGTCGGATTTGTGCCGGACCTCTCGAGGGTGGTGCACTATGCCGAATCGCGGAACATAAAGGTGGAACCGACTGGCGAGATGGGGATCCTCGTCCACTTTGAGAACGCGTACGCGGACGGCCGGCACGGCCATGGCAGGGCGGGATCGTTCACGCACTCGTTCGTGTACCGCGACGTGAGCGCCAACTTTATGGCCGACGGCTCGGCAGTAATCGTTGGCGTGCGCGACGAGGAGGAGGCCGTCTGGCTGTACAACCGCCTCCTCGAGCGCAACGAAACAGCTCTGCGCGAGCTCGCCGCGTCGCCCTCTGGCGATCCCAACAACGCCATGGCCCACCGGCTGAGGAGCCGCACGCTTGTCTCCATGGAACAGTACGGCAAGGCGCTTGAGGCGGCCGAGAAGGCAATCTCTCTGGATCCAAAAAACCCCAAGTCGCACAGGGTCAGGGCAACGGCGCTCCACTGCCTCGACAGGCACGGCAAGGCGCTTGAGTCCCTAGACACGGCGATTGAGTTGGATCCCAACGACGCCGACTCGCACAGCAACAGAGCTGCGATACTCACCAACTTGGATTGCGATAAGGCTCTCAAGGCCGCCGAGCGCGCAATCGAGCTAGAGCCGGGGTACATGTGGGCACACTCGAACAAGGCCCGGGCGCTGTTAGGCCTTGGCCGCCCTGCGCGTGGCCGCGAGGGGGGCCGGTACCTGATGCTTCCTCCCTCTCCTCGCCTCAAGGCCGCCAGGGACGAGTACATGCGCGCCCTCCGGTACGCGATCGACGCGGCCACGTGGTGCGGCCTGCGCCGCAAGGAGGCGCACCGCAGCGACGAGGCGCAGAGCCAGTTCGAGGCGGCTCACGCCGAGTACCTGGCCAGCCGCAGGGCGCTCAAGGAGGCCAGCAGGCGCCTCCGCGAGGCCGAGAGGGCAGAGTGGGGCGAGGAGCCGTCCATTGACCTCGGCCACATTGCCAGGACCGTGTGGCGTTGGTTCACAGGGTAGCCGCAGGCCTCGACCACAACTGGGCCATGACCGGCGGGGACACGGACGATCCCCTGCTGCGCGACGCGCTCAAGTCGTTCCTGGGAGAGGAGGCCGCCCACCCGCGAGGCGCGCTGGCGTCGTTTGAGGTCGTGGCGCTATCAAGCGTCGCCAGGCCTGCCGCCGCCGGCAGGATAACGGCGCGCGCCGTGGAGGGGCATCCCTGGGGCGACGTGGGCGACTCGATGGACCTGTTCTCGAGGCTTCGGGGCAGGGCATACGCGGTGATAAAGGATGTGTGCGGCGCGCCGGAGGGCATCGAGCCGGCGCAGGTGTCCGGCCGAATCGCCCGCGACGCCGGCAGGTTTACGGACATGGTCATAAACCCCCTCACGTCCATGCTGAACGCCGGCATTGTCGGGGGCGGCCACGACGATGCCCGCGCCGAGCTGCTGGCGCGCCTCGTAAGCGCGATGGAGGCCGGAGGCGAGCTGCCCGGGAGCCTTGCCCAGGTCGAGCCGTCCACCGCGCACGGCCTGCGGGTGCACACCGACCGCCACGTTCGCCGCCGCGGCATATACTGCGTCAACTCCCGCAACATGGTAATGGGCCTCGGCGACGGCGAGATTTCGTACGACTATGGCGCAGAGCGCCTCAAAATTTCCATGTCCTTTGCCTTTGGCGTCCCGCGCGCCGCGCCGGGCCTGGCGATCGACATTGTGGACCCAAAGGGCCGCAAGCCCAGGGCGCCCCCGCGCAATCAGGCGCGCCCAAGGCCGCCGGGGCGCCGCGCGCGGCCCGCGGCGTGATGATCGACTTTTGCCGCGGCCTGGATCCCGCGCACGGGCACGGCGCAGCCGTTCACGGGCGGCAGCTGCGCTAGCCTTCCCGCCCCGCCCCGCCGGCCGCGTCCATGGCGAGCAGCCGCCTGTCGTGCAGGCGCAGCATTCCCTCGCGCACCCGCTCGTCAAGGGGGTTGGCGGAGCCTGGCACGTCGTGTATCTCGAGGCGCTCGTCGCCGGCCAGGGCCACGGCGCTCAGCCACGCGCACCTCTTCCCGAGCTCCTCCAGCGCCTCCTCCAGCCCGCCATAGCGCGCAATCGACCTCATGGGATCGCAAATCACGGCGACGGTCTGCCTGTCCCACGCGGACAGCCTGCCGATGCGCTCCGAGACGCGCGCGACGATCTCGCGCGACATGGCGCGCCCATACTCAAACAGGGCGTCCTGGAGCATCGTGCTGCGGTCATTGTCCTCCAGCAGCACGAGCTCCCCGTCTAGCATGATCACGTCAAACCAGCACTCGACGCCGCCGATCTCGGCCACAAAGTCCAGGACCACCCCGTCTTCCTGGCCAGGGCACCGCATCCCCGGCCCTGCCTGGACCCCAAACTGTGCGCACATGGACATTTTTGCGATTGCCTCCTCGGCGTTGCCTGACAAAAGTTCCGTGCACCACTCTGGGCAGCGGCCATGCTGGCCGGCCCTGCCGATCGCCTCCTCTGCCTGTTGCAGCACGTCAGTCCTTGCGCCGATGGCGTCCGAGCCGTCCCTCACAGGCCAGCGCCTCCTGCGGTGCGGCATGCAAGAAACCCGCGCATATTGGGGCTAGGGCCGTTGGCAATATTGCCGCATGGGGCTGCCTGCGGCATGCGCCTACCCGACGCCAAGTATGCGCCTCACCTCCTCCATTCTCCGCAGCGCGTCCTGCTCCTGGCCAGGATCCGCAAACCCGTTGCCATAATGCTCAACGATCGCCCTGCGAACCGTCTCAAGCCTGCCCTCCATTCGCCTCGTCTCCATGTCGGTCATCAGCCTTGGCGCGCACGGCCTGTGCTCCTTGAACTCCCGCGCCAGCCTTGAGGCTAGCGCGCCTGCCTCAACAATGTCATAAAGCATGTCCGAGATCAGGCCGGGTGTTTTTTCAACCATCTCCCGCAGGCCCCCAATGCCGTCTGCCCGCCTGTGCCCCGCATAGCCGTCCCTAAACTCCTGGTAGATCTTTCTGCGCCCCAAAAAGCGCGGCGTAAACGCGATCTTGCCCCTTGCCAGCGCAACCCCCATGCCTGCATACTGCTCGACAAAGTTGGCCAGCTCTAGCATCATGTATTTCACGCTGTACACCTCGACGGAGAACCCAAGATACCCCTCAAGCGCGTCCCTTTCATGGCCCTTTACCGCGTCCACAAAACTTGCGTACATCGACAGCATGCACAATGCCGACTCGTGCATGGCGACGTACCTGTCCTGCGTCTTTTCCCCGCTGAACGCGACAGACAGGGCATTGTATGCCTCCCCGGCCTCCCTCTCCTCGCCCGTGGTGGGCGGCCCAAGCTCGGCGCAAACCTGCAGCTGCCGCACGGCGTGCAGGCGGTTTTTGCTATACCTTCCGGGAATGGTCCTGTACACGGCGTCTTGAAACATCAGGACCAGGTGCGCATAGAGCACGAGCCTCTCGAGCCCCACGCCGTCTATCCTCGCGGACGCCTCCTCAAACGTCCAGCCTGCCCGCGCGCCAAACCGCTCGCGCATCTCCCTTATGGCCTTCCTGGTGCCCCCCTGCCGGCGCATGGCCGCGTACACCCCCTCGGGGTCGTCTATGTCCATGCCCCCCACCAGCCCACAGTTCGCGTCATAGAGCCCCCAAAAGTCGTCAATCTCCAGCGCCAGGTACCTGGCGGCCACGACGGTGTTTGGGGCCACGGGCTCCAGCCCCGGCGCGGCCGCGCCAGGCCGGCTCTTCGTGGGGCCGCCGTGCCCCAGGTCAATCTTGTCCAGCCAGTACCTCACGCGAACGTTGCTCTCATAGACGGCCGTGTACACCCACGCATGGTCCTTTTGCGCCGCCAGGTGGCTGAGGGAAATGTGGTACACAAGCCTTGTGAGCAGCGGCAATGACTCTATGACGCGCTTGGGGCCAAGGGCGCCCTTGAGCGCAGGGTACCTGTCAAGCACCCTGAGCGCCTCCGCGACTGATGGCACGTCGCGCCTGTCATAAATGCTGACGCGCAGCATTGCCATCCTGCAAATGTCGGGGTCAGAACCGCAAAACCCCTCGCGGGTTGAGGCGCGGCCCATTATTTCGGCCAGGTTGCCCAGGCCGTTTCGCGCCGCGGCCCGAAGCATGGCGTCATAGCATGCGCCCAGCGCAGCCTGCCTCGAGTCCCGCAACTCGCCATCGCGCACGAACAGGCGCCGCAAGACCACGCGAACAACGTCTAGGGCAAAGTACGCATACTTGTCATGCAGGCCATTCTCGATGTCAATTCCCCTAAAAAACGCGTCTAGCCCCTCGCATCCCCCGGGCACCATGTACACCCTGTCTAGCATGCCCACGAGCATGTCGTTATAGAGGGCGTCGCTATGAAACTTGCCAAACATTCCGGCCATGGCCTCGCCTGCCTCGTCTATGGCCCCGGCCGCGGAACTGCCCGACCTTGCGATCTCCAAAAGCCCGTCAACTAGCCTGCGACAGTCATCAGACCCGGCCTTCATGTCGCACTTGCTCAGGTCTAGCAGTGACATCTTCCACCCTGCCATGCCTCCCGGATCCATGCGCTGCCCTAGGGCCGCCATCTCCCCGGCCGCACCCGTCTGGTCGCTATTAAGTTGAGCGGCGCCCCGGCGCCCTGCGGGCGCAGGGGTCATGCCACGCCCCCCGTCGCGTCCTTGCCCATAAGGGCCGCCTCAAAAATTTCCCGAAGCAGGACGTTGCATGACTCTGTCTCGCCCAGCGTTGCTTCCAGGGTCTCTGTGCGGTACTCTTTCACTTTTGGGTCCAGCCCCACGCTGCCGCCAGCATTGACGTCTAGCGTAGAGTGCGCCAGCGCGTTCCTGACCTCCCTGATCCCCTCAACCCTCTCTTGCAGCGCCTTGACGTCTATATCCCTTATGTGCTCCCCAATCTTTTCAAGGCGCATGCTTAGGCTCATCCGCCTCACCGCCCTGACGCGCTCTTCCCGCTTTTCAATGCCTGAACGTGCCGCGCCCATGGCCACCAGGTACTCCTCGATCTGGCGGTCCATGACGCTCACGCCAAAGACGATGCGCGCCGCAATGTCCAGCGCGCGGCAGCGCTCCCTGCCGTACCGATCGCC
>RHFA01000074.1 GCA_003724275.1 Thaumarchaeota archaeon S13 | reverse complement strand
TGGGCCGTGACGGAGGGCCCCTCTGCCAGGGCCGTCACCGGCGCCGAGGTCGTCCGCGGCGGCCTCTCGGTGCGCCTCACGCACGCGCCCATCGGCGCCTCGGCGATGCCGTCGGTCTCGTATGTGGCCGGCGCCTCGCACGACGACGCGAGCGTGCGCGACTGGGCGACTGCCCCAAACTATATGGCGTCCACGACGATGGACGTGGCCGCCGGCGACGGCCTGCCGCCTAGAATCGACTCTCTCACAATGTCCGTCGCGCGCCCCGGAGAGGACGGCGCGCCGGCGAGGGTCTGGGCCCGCGCCGGCGACATGGTGAGGTTTGCAATGTCCATGAGCGAGGCCGCCGGGACGAGCGACCCCGTTATACGCCTGGCCGGCGCGCCCCACGGCATGGCCGCCTCCGGCGAGGGGCGCCTCGCGTGGACGCACTCGCACACGGTTGGCATGAACGCAGAGCAGGGAACCCTGGCCTTTGTCGTTAGCGCATCTGACGGCGGGGGCAACCTTGCGCACGCCGTCGCGCCGACGTCCGGCGTCGCCGTCATGGTCGACACGATCATGCCAACCTTTACGGCCCGCACGCTCGGCGCCGGAACCGTCGAGGTCACGCTCTCCGAGCCGGTCCGCGGGACGATAACGGCATCAGAGTGGACCGTCGGCGGGGCAGCGGCCACGGGAGTCGCCGCGGTGGCCGGCTCGGGGCAACGCGCGTCGGCCGCGCTAGAGTCAGAGAGCCGCTTTGTGCTCTGGCACGGCGGGGACGGGACCGGCGCGGCGCCAGAGGTAAGGTACAGCCCGCCGGCCCGGCCGCACGCGCCCTAGGAATAGTCTCGCCACGTGTGCGAGCATTTCGTGCACCGGTAAAACTGCGTAGTCGGCTCGTCGGCGCTGCGCGTCTGGAGCATCCACCACACGGCCTCGCCGTTGCCGCACTTTTCGCACTCTTTTTCTATCGTCGACTCTGGGCCCTTAACGTCGGACTCTTCTAGCACGCTAAAGCCCTGCTCGGCGGCCGGCTCGGGGCCCTTTTGGCCGGCGGCCGCGCCGCCCTCGGCATGGCCGCACTTGGGGCACGCCAGGCCGTCACCTGCGGCGCGCAGCCTCACGTCGCACTTTGGGCAGAACCTCATCTCGCCCGGCCCGCGGCGGGCAGGGCTGCCCTGATCTCGGCGGCCGACTTGAGCGCCGAGGCGGCGGCGCGCTCCATCTCGCCGAGGGGGTTGCCCTTTGTCGTGCTTACCCGCATCCAGCACTCGTTGGTGAGGGGGTGCTTGACGATCACCCCGGCAAAGTCGACGGACGGGCTCGCGAGGAGCTCGCGCTGGATCACGTACAGCGTGCCAATGTCCGACTCGGTCAGCGAGACGCTGACCTCACGGGCCGACGAGGCGATCACATGTGCCCCCATGCCCCAAAAGGCACTTATTGCGGCTATAAATACCCTCGGCCCGATGGCGGGCTCGAGCCGCATAGAGGGGGCCAGGATCGAGGCCGAGGCGGGCCAAAAGGCCGCAACGGTCTCCTTCTCGGTCGCCGGGGCCATTCGCGAGGCCTTTGGCGAGGAGGCCTGGGAGCGCGCGTATGACGCGCACGACAACCTCTTCAAGGTCCGCTACGGCGTGAGGCTGCGCTCGGGCAGGCGGGCCCTGGGCCGCGAGGTCGACTCGTACCGCAAGGCGGCCATATTCTGGACGCGCAACCCAAAGCTCGTAAACCCCATGAAGGACCGCCGCATATGGGTCCAGGTCTCTAGGAACTTTGAGCCCGTCGTCCCCCTGAGCGTAGAGGGCGTCAGGGCGGCCCTCTTTGACTTTGGCGAGCGCATCCCCTTTGACCCCGAGGCGCTCGGGCGCGGCACGCACAGGCTTGACGCCGACATCTGGGTCTCGTGGCAGAAACACGAGTATGCCGAGGCCGAGAGCCACAAGGCCGGCGCGACTGGCTCCGTCACGCTGGGGTAGGGATATAAGGGGAGTTTTCTGCGCGCGCGCCCGACAATGGCAAAGTATGACGGCCTGCTGGGCCAGCCCGTCCTCGAGGTCGAGGAGCCCGACAAGGAGGGCGGAATCACGATAATATTCAAGGACAACCGCTTTTTGTTCATAAAGGCCTCCGGGGACGGCGTCGAGACCGTCTCGATACCAGAGTGACCATGGCAAAGTTCGATGGCATACGCATGAAGGACCTCGTCAGGGTGGAGGATCCCGACTCGGCCGGCGGCGTCACGCTCCACTTTGAGGGAGGCGCGAGCATGTCGGTCCGCGCCGAGGGCGGCGCCCTAGTCTCGGAGTCTAGGCCCGAGTAGCGCCGTGGCGCTCGGCGTACCTTTCGATGGCTCGCTCCTGCGGCGGCGACTGGATCGAGCCGGGCCGCTCGCGGCGTATCCTTGCGATCGCCTCGCCGGCAGTCAGGCCCGCATGCCTCACGAGATAGCACGCCAGTATCGTGCCGGCGCGGCCCATTCCCGCCGCGCAGTGGACCATGACGCGCCGGCCAGAGGCCATCTCCGAGTGCGCAAAGTCGACTGCGCGATCGATGCCCTCGTCAGTCGGCGCCTCGAGGTCCGGCGTCGGGACGTGGAGGTACCCGCCGAGGCCCGCCGTCCACGCCGGGGGCAGCGCGTCCTCGGTCATCGTGACCACCGAGGCGACGCCCTCCCCGCGGGCCCACTCTAGCTCTGCCCTCGACGTCGGGGCTGCCGAGCCGGCGAGGCCGCCCTCGATGACCCACGAAAAGTTCGCCGGCCTGCCCGTGATGCGCCCCCTGACGCGCCTCCACGCGTTTCCCGGCCTGCTCATGGCGCGGCGCGCCGCGGCAGGGGCCTTTTAGGGCTTGCGGGCATCATGGAGGCGGCGCCATGATCTCGGCGGGATCCACGCGAACCAGCTCTACGGCGTCCGGCGGGCCGGCCGGCGGGTGGCCGGCGGTCGTAGAGTTTTCCTCTGGCGCGTCGGCGGCCTGCGCATGGATGCCCGTGGCGGCCACCGAGGCCACAATGACTGCGGCCATAATAGCCGCCACGGACACCGCGTGCTGAGCCATTGCGCGCGTGGGGCGCGCGGGCGTATATAACGGTGCGCGGCTGCCTGCGGAGGGGCGTGGCAGGACCGCCCTCTCCCCCGTGCCGGCGTAGCGGGCAAGACATCTGGGCCTAGAGGCGGGGCCCGGGGGGCGGCATGCTGCGCAGGCCGCGCGGGGGCGATGTGGCACGGCGTGCCGGACCGCTCGAGGATATCCTCGCGCATCATCGTGGCTCTCGCGTGTGGCCTGGGCGCTAGGCTCATGATCTCTGAAGGCACCGTCTTGCCATCCGCGGGCGGTCCGCCGGTATCCCCCAACGGGCTTGCCCGGGCTGCGCTCAGGCGGGGGGCATGCTCTTGGGATGTGCGGCGTCGGGGGCAGAGTGCGGGGTGAGGCACAGGCGGTCAGCGCAGTTGGCTTCTCTTTATGTATTTTGCGCCCTCATATCTTACGCAGTATGCAGCCGTTTGCCCAAATTTTTCAAGCAGTGACCAGACCTCCGGTCTTGTTATTCCGTGATCAATGGCGAATGACGGCTCCTCGTGCCGCCGCCCCACATAATGCCAGATCCCGATAAACGGGACGTGGCCCATGCTTACTATCCTCTCACACATTTCCTCCGCGTCGTCCCTTTCAAGTTCTTTTTTTGGGTTGCTCCATGGCGCAATTATGTAGAGCGTTCTGCCGTCGCCATGCAGCTCCACAAGATCTTTGCGATCCTTGAGGGTGCCGCCATCGTAAAACTTGCCGGTTTCAAGCGAATACGAGCCCGACTTGCCTTGTGGCACAGAAAATTCCCTGTAGGCGGCCCAAGCATCTTCAAACGATATCGCGTTGGCGCGGTCTGCTATGGCGGCCCTGCTGCAAAATCGACGAGCGCCCATGGTCCATCAGCGCATGACCCCTATTTGTTCGAGTGCCTTTTTTGTGTACTCTGGATATGCGTTGTGAATGTGGGCAGCAAGGCGATCCGCCGAGCGGTCGTCCTTGAATTCTGCAAGGAGCTTCTTTATGAGCGCTATGTCCTCCCCAAATGTCTCCTGAAGCTCCCGATACATCTCTTTTCCGCCGTCTGTGAGCCCATAGGCGGGTGGCTCGCTGTTGGTGGTGCGGGCGGGGGACACCTCGACCAGGCCCTTCCGGACGGCGTTGCGCAGACGGCGCTCAAGGATTTTGCTGTGTGGCCCAAGCCTGCCCGGCTTCCACCCAAACAGCGTGAACAGATCCCTTGTCTTTTTAGAGTACATGTTAATGTCTACCAGAAACGCGCATCCCTGCAGGCGTGACGTTTCTACAGCCCCTCCCGCCACCCTCCTTTATGGCGCCAAAGCGCAGGCCTGCTATGACATCCTCTACGCTAATAGAGTCCCCCTCAACGCCCGGCGCAAACGTGTTCTTGAACGTCCTTGCAGTCATGCTGTGCCGCGCGTGGGGGAGCCGCGATATTAAGGTGATCCTGCCGGGAGCCGGGCGAAAAAATCCCGTGGGCGTGAGGAACCGCGCCCCGCACGCCGGGAGCCACAGGGGGTTTGTGGCGCTCGGGGCGATCTCGGGCGGCAGGAGGCAGTTCTTCCGCACGGACGGCGCCCTTGGCGCCGCCTCGTCCGTGTCGTGCCTCCGCGCCATGCGCCGCAAGTTCGGCAGGATCGCCGCCGTCGCGGACAGGGCTACGCAGCGCAGGGCCGGCGCGGTCAGGGACCGTGCGCTCCTGCGCCAAGGGTGCAGGCAAGGGAACAGTTGCGCAGGCCGCGCGGCGCGGGCGCGCCAACCCAAATATAGCAGGCCGCCGCGCGCGCCGGCGCGATGGCCCGCGGCGAGACCCTTCACGAGCGCCTCGAAGGGGGGCGCGTCAGGTGCACCGCGTGCGCGCGCTATTGCGAGCTCGCCGATGGGCAGGACGGCCTGTGCGGGGTTCGCGGCAACGACGGTGGCGTGCTGGATCTCCGCGTGTACGGCCGCGTCATCGCAGGCCACGTCGACCCCATAGAGAAAAAGCCCGCGGTCCACTATCGGCCCGGCTCGCTCGTCTACTCGATAGCGACCACGGGCTGCAACTGGCTCTGCTCGTACTGCCAAAACCACGACATCAGCCAGAGGCGCCGCGTCGAGGGCGCCGAGATGTCCCCGCGCGACGTCGTCGACGCCGCAATTGCTGCCGGCGCCGACGGCATCGCCTACACGTACAACGAGCCGACGATATTTGTCGAGTTTGCGCGCGACTGTGGCCTAGAGGCCCACAGGCGCGGCCTCTACAATGTCTTCGTCTCCAACGGGTACGCCACGCCCGAGGCCGTCGGCGTCATGGCAGAGTTTCTTGACTGCATTACTGTAGACTTTAAGGGAAACGCCGACCCGCAGTTCATGCGGAGGCACATCGGCGTGCCGGATCCCGCGCCCATATTCGAGACGCTGCTGCGCATCAGGGAGACGACGCGCATCCATGTCGAGATCACCGACCTCGTCGTGCCGGGGATTGGCGACGGCCCCGAGCACTGCAGGCGCCTCTGCGAGTTTGTGCACGACGGGCTCGGGCGCGACACGCCGGTCCACTTTTTGGCGTTCCATCCCGACTATAGGATGCTCGGCGTGCCGCGCACGCCAGTGGAGACGCTCGAGGCCCACCACGCGATCGCGCGCGGCGTCGGCCTGCGCCACGCGTACGTCGGCAACGTGCCGGGCCACGCGCTAGAGTGCACGTACTGCCCGTCGTGCGGCGAGGCCGTCGTAGAGAGGGACGGCTTTGCCGTCACGGCGTGGAGGCTCGGCGAGGGCAACGCGTGCGCGTGCGGCGAGGCAATCCCCATAGTGGGCGCGCCGCGCGGGCCGCTGCGGCGGCCCCTGCGCGTCCTGCCCTAGAGCGCCACGGCGCGGGCCGGCGCGCCCGAGGCGCCGACGAGTGGGATCGGCAGGACCGCGACTGTGGCCCCGTCGCCGCGGACCGCGCGCAGGTTGCGCAGGTTTTCCACGGCGGCAATCCCCGCGCGCGCGAGCGCCCTGTGGGCCAGAAACGCCTCTGAGCCTCCGGGGTCGACGCTCGGCGAGTCGATGCCGACCATGGCCACGCCGCGGCGCGCAAGGAGGCGCGCGGCGGCCGGCTCTAGGCCGGGGCTGCCGTCATAGTAGCGCGCGCCGGCGCGCGCGGCGCGCGAGCTCCAGCGCGTCTCGACTAGGACGCGCGAGCCGCGCTCGAGCCTCCCGGAGAGGGCCTCGAGGGACTCTAGCTCGGCGGCCGTGACGTCCTCGCCGCGGTTCTTTGGCGCGCGCAGGACGCGCGCGCTGCCCACGAGGGCCGAGGCCGGTATCGCGTCCACGCTCGCGCCGCCGGGGTCAAAGTGGAGCGGCGCGTCGACGTGCGTGCCAGTGTGCGTGCTCATCGCGACGAGCTCGAGCGCATATCCGTCAGGGCCGTGCGAGGCCCACGGTATGACATGGACCGGCGGCGAGCCCGGAAAGGGCGCAAGCGACGGCGAGACGCGCATCGTGAGGTCGGCCGGCGCGCGCAAGCGGCTAGGCCCCCCGCGTGGGGTCGAGCTCGGCGGCGCGCGCGGCGTGGTGCGCGGCCTCCTCGGACCGGCCGAGGCCGGCGAGGGCGCGTGCGAGGTTGTTGTGCGCGACATAGTCGTCTGGGCGGACCTCGAGCGTGCGCCTGTACGACTCGACGGCCTCCTCTGGCCGGCCGAGGCGGAGGAGCGAGTGCGCGCGGCCGTTGTGCGAGCCGGCGTCGCGCGGGCCGGACTGGATGGCCGCGTCATAGCACGCGACGGCCTCCTCGTGGCGGTCCAGGCGCGAGAGCGCGTGGGCTTTGTTGGCCTGCGCCTGGTGGTGGCCCGGGGCCGCGGCGAGCGCGGCGTCATAGCACGCGATGGCCTCCTCGTGGCGGTCCAGGCGCGAGAGCGAGCGGCCCTTGTTGTTGAGCGTTCCGGGGTGCGGCGTCCCCACGGCGATCGCCGCGTCATAGCACTCGAGGGCCTCCTCGTGGCGGCCGAGGCGCGAGAGCGCAAAGCCGCGGTTGTTGAGTATGCCCGAGTGGCGCGGGCGCTTTTCGAGCGCGGCCTCGTAGCACTCGAGGGCCTCCTCGTAGCGGCCCACCTTTGATAGCGCGTGGCCCTTGTTGTTGAGCGTGCCCGCATGCGAGGAGCCCAGCGCGATCGCGCGGTCAAAGGACTCGATGGCCTCAGAGTGGCGGCCCAGGATCGAGAGCGCGTGGCCGCGGTTGTTGAACGTGCCCGAGTGGCGCGGGCTTATCTCGATCGCGCGGTCAAAGCACGTGATGGCCTCCTCGTGGCGGCCGAGGCGCGAGAGCGCGTGGCCCAGGTTGCTGTGCGCTCCGGCGTGGGCCTCGTCTATGGAGATTGCGCGCTCGAATGACGCGATGGCCTCCTCCTGGCGGCCCAGGACCGAGAGCGAGTAGCCGCGGCGGTTGTACGTGCCCGCATGCGTGCCGTCGCGCTCTATGGCCAGCGCAAAGGAGCCGAGGGCCTCCCTGTGGCGGCCCAGCTTTGAGAGCGAGTAGCCGCGGTTGTCGTGGACCGCGTGCGTGTCAAGGCCCAGCTCGATCGCGCGCTCAAAGCACTCGATGGCCTCCTCGTGGCGGTTTAGGCGCGAGAGCGCGTGGCCCTTTTCGTTTATGGCCGACGGCATGTCGGGGCTGGCCTCGAGGGCGGCCTCAAAGTGGCGTATGGCCTCCTCGTGGCGGCGCAGCTCGTTGAGCGAGACGCCGCAGAGGCGGTGGGCCTCGGCGTTGGAGGCGTCGTTGGCCGCCACGCGCGCAAGGAGCTCGACGGCCTCCTCGTGGCGGCCCTCGCGGGCCATCTCGGTGCCCCGCTCATAGTCTGCTGCCGCCGCGGCGCTGGCGTGTTGTTCCATGCGGCGCGCGCGCGCGGGCGGGGTATTATCTCTTTTGGGCCGCGGGCGCGGCAGGGGTTATTAGGCAGGGCCTCTCCGAGCCGCCCCAAGGTGGCCGGCCAGTGTGCCACCCCAGGGGCGGCGGCTGTCGCCGAGACGGCGACCCCGCCGTTCCCGACCCAACCGCGCCAGGCGCGGGTGGGCGAGGTTGGCTTATTAGGGAGCCCCCTCCCGAGCCGCCCCAAGGTGGCCGGCCAGTGTGCCACCCCAGGAGCGGCGGCTGTCGCCCAATTGGCGGCCCCGCCGTCTCCGACCCCAATGCTTTTGGCAGGGCGCTGCTCGCGCAATTTTGCTGCTTTGGCGCCAGGGCGGGGAACCCAATATGGGCGCGGTGCTGTCAAGCTTGCGGCTCGCCCATCTCTACGTCAAACGCCGTCCAGACATGCCGTTCGCCGCCTCTCCACACACGATCCATAGGCTCTTCAAACGCTCCAGCCGGCCCCACGCTGCCCTCCAGATGCCGCTGTGGGGCGTTTACAGCCATGTCGGCCAGCTGTGCGGGCGGGCTAGACGCCAGGCGAGCGCGTTCCGTGCCCACAACATGGCGTGGCCGTGTGTGGGGGATTGGGCTGTTTGGGCGCATGGTCTGAAAAAATGCGGTCTGCCCTTGCCCCCGCGCCGCGCCCCATCATGTCAGACACCACGCGCCCCCGGGCATTAGGCCCGCGGGGGCGCAAAAGGAGCTCATGGCGCCCCAGCACAAACATCGGCGCGCAGCGCATGCCCACGTCCCTTTCGTGCCTGTGAGCCGGCCCGTTGACGGTTGTGAGTCCAGACGGCGCTGCGTCTTGTGCGTGGTGTCAATGGCGGCGTTAGTGGTGGCCAGCTTTTTTCGTCCTGTCTGCGCTTTTATTGGAGAGTGCCCCGCCATAATCCGGCTAGCGTGAACTTCCCGCGAGTCCGGGCCCAGCTCTCGCCATCGCGCGCTTTGTGCAGTAAAGGCGGCTAGCCGCCCTTGCGATCGCGCCGGCGTCGCCGGCCAGGCAGCCCAAGACGTGGTGCCCCCCTGTCCCCCGCGCTTTCCGGCGCGTCCATGCAAAGAGTCCAGTCAGGCATCTAGCGCCGGAGCCCCGCGCTTTCCGGCGCGTCCATGCAAAGAGTCCAGTCAGGCATCTAGCGCCGGAGCCCCGCGCCAAAGCCTGCGATCATGATCGCCTGCGTGGCCGTCGGCGCTGCGGGGCGGGGCGTTGCCCCTCATTGGGGCGATCACGCAGCGTTTGTTCACAAGGCTGATCGTCTGTCTTGACACTGCGCCGGGGTCGGGGGGCAGGAGCCCTCT
>RHFA01000164.1 GCA_003724275.1 Thaumarchaeota archaeon S13 | reverse complement strand
TGCCCCCATTACAGTGTCATAGCCAAGACCCGTCTCGCCGGCAAGCCTTCCGGGATAGAACACATTGCGTTCCCTTGTCCGCCTCTTGATCGCCCCCCTTGGTTCCCCGTTTCCGTCGGCACGGCCATCTGCCCGTCTGTCTCCGACCCAAGGCCGCCCCTCGTTGCAGTCGCCAAAGGCCGCAACGAGGCCTGCAAGCTGGACGCGCGGGCGTCAAATGCAATCTCGCCGCGGCAAGAGCCCCGAGGGGCCGCCAGGTAGAGCCCACTTGCCAGGGCTCCTGCCATCGCCTCCGCGGTAGTGCCCCCGCCGCTTGCCCTGTCGCCACGGCACGGCGCGGGGGCAAGTCCAATGATAAGCGTCGCGTCCGTGCCCGGCGAGCCGCTTGTGGCGTTCCGGGCCATTCCCCCAGGCGCGCGGGCCGGCTATCTGGCCGGCTCGCGGCCGGCTCGCCGCGCTCGGCGGGCAGGCGCCGACCAAGGATTATAAGGATTGGAGGCGCGCCGCGGCGCGCGTGCTTCGATAGCTCAGCCTGGTAGAGCGTTACCTTGGTAAGGTAGAGGTCGCGGGTTCGGATCCCGCTCGAAGCTCTCACCCATAGTTCCTTATGAGCAGCTCGACGTGGCCCGAGCGCCTCGCGCCGTCCGAGTTGATCCGCCTCTGCGCGCCGACCTCGTCGGCGGCCCACCCCCCAAAGGCCGAGCGGACCTCGCCCGTGTCCGAGTTTGAGACGAGGACGTGGCAGCCGCGCCCCGCGAGCTCGTCGCAGGCGCCGGCGAGGCGCCGCAGGTCGGCCTCTCCAAAGCACGCGCTCGTGTACCCCGTGAACGCCGCCGTGCGGCTCACCGGCTGGTAGGGCGGGTCAAAGTAGACAAAGTCGCCGCGCTCGGCGTTGCGCAGGACCGACCCAAAGTCGGCGCACTCTATCGTGACGCCGCTCGCGCCTAGCGCGCGGCTCGCGGCGCGGAGCGTGCCCTCGTTGACAATGTTGGGGTTTTCGTACCCGCCCATGGGAACGTTAAACCTCCCGCGCGAGTTGACGCGGTACAGGCCGTTAAAGCACGTGCGGTTGAGAAAGAGGAGGCGCGAGGCCTTTTCCACCATGGACCGCGGCGACGAGGCGCGCGTCGCGTAATAGTACGCCTTTGGATCCTGCGCGTACGCCGTGGCGTGGCCGCGAAGCGACTCTAGGAGGTCCTCGAGCCTGTCGCGGACCGCGACGTAGGCGATGACAAGGTCGGAGTTTAGGTCAGAGAGGGCACACCGTGCCGAGGGGTCATGCGAGAGCACCTCAAAGGCCATCGCGCCGCCGCCCACGAACGGCTCGTGGTAGGCGCCAAACCTGCTCGGCGCGCGCGCGCGCAGCTCGGGCAGGAGCTGCCTCTTTCCGCCGGCCCACTTGAGGAACGGCGCGGGTGCCTCGAGGGCGCGCTGGCTCGCCAACACGCACAAGTCCCGCGCGTTTTGAAGGTGGTGCGGGGCAACAAAAGATCACAATGCGCGCAACATTTGTTGAGCACGCGCAGGGCACGCTAGGGGAAAATGAAAAAGGGGAGGTATGGCGCGTCTAGTCCCACTTTGACCAGGCGGCCATCCAGCGGTATGTCCACGTGTTGAGCTTACAGCCCAACGCGCACATAGTCACGGACAGCACTGCCCCTGCCCCGGCGCCTAGGGCGACGGGGCTATTGTAGAACTTGCCCACCTGCGGTTCTATTGGCGTCATGTAGGGGGGAAGCGTGGGTCGCGGGTACTTGAACGCGGTCTCCAGCGGGTCGGCCACCGTTATCAGGTTCACCATGTTGAACAGTGGCAACGACATGCCGGCCAACACACCACCAAACAGGATCAGCGAGTGCTTGTTCTTCTTTGTCGCCCAATAGGCAAGGTCCATCAGCATTGCAGATGGCAGCCATACCGGCGTGACGATGAAGTCGTAGGGGTAGCCCAGGGCAAACCATGCGCCCTTTGCTATCCACGTGTAGACTGTCATTATCAGCGCATAGTACGTCGCGGTTCCCGGCACTCCGGTGAATGTCAGGTAGTAGGCCGCGCCGACGACTAGCATGAGCGTCTGCGATATCGAGAATACCACGAACGACGTCCATGCCCAATCAGTGTAGAAGATGTAGTCTCCCGCATTGATAGTCAGCAGTGTGGAGTTGACGGCAACTACCACTATGAAGAGGTAGTGCGTGCAGCGTCTTAGCCAGACCATTGCCCCCCCTCGCCCGGAGGGTAGTATATATAATTTTAGGCGTGATCGGCCCCCAGGCGGCCCCCAGGCACGCCTAGGCGTGGCAGAGGCTGCCCCCAGGCACGCCTAGGCGTGGCAGAGGCCTCCCTCGGCCACAGGCCAGGGCGCCCGGGGCAGGCGGCGCGCAGGCACGCCTAGGAGTGGCAGAGGCCTCCCTCGGCCACAGGCCAGGGCGCCCGGGGCAGGCGGCGCGCAGGCACGCCTAGGAGTGGCAAAAATAGTAGGCAGGACTCCCGCCCTAGTTTCCTACGTAGAGCGAGATGAACACCGTGCCGGCCGCGGTTCCCGCGAGCGTGGCGCCGACTATGCCGTTGCTGTTCTTTGAGGAGCCCTCCTCGCACACCTTCACGGAGAAGAGGTACCCGATAGCCTCCACGATCGTCAGCACTATGAAGGCATAGTGGCCGCTAGGTGTCGGATATGCCCACGGGTAGTAAAAGTACCCCGCGGCAGTGCCGGCGAACGTGGCGAGCCAGGCGGCAATGTAGGAGAGGGTGATGATGCCGGTCATGTTCTCCACACGCCTGCCGATCATCTTCTCCACGTCTGCCGCACCAGCGCCCCCGCCACCGGCGGAGCCGAACCCTTTTGGAAGAGTCATCTGCGACGCGCGCCGATATAGTTGCCTTTTAAGCCTTTCTTGATTTGGTATAAAAGGACAGGCGTGAAACGGCTCTCCGGGCCGCCATCGGCGCGGGGCGGGCAAAAGGGGCGGATCCGGCCCTGGCGGCCTCTCCCGTGGAGGGGCCGGGCCGCTGGCATGGCCGGCTGCCTTGCAGCGAAGATCGGCTCCCCTGCCCCGTGGGGGGCGGCAGGCCGCCCTGGCCGGGGCTGGCTCGCCCGGTCTGGCTCGCCGGGGAGGGCCGGAACGCGGGCCACGGGAGGCCGACGGCGCCGCTGCGGGGCAAAAGCAGGTTTAAGTAAAACGGCGCCGGCGCCGCCGGCGATGTTCTGGCCGGGAATGGGCGACCCGACAAGGCGGCGCAAGACGCTGGTGTTCCTTGCCATCACGGCGGGGATTGGGATCGCCGTGGGCGTCGGGAGCAGCCTCGTCCTCTCGCAGCTCTCTGCTGGCGACCCGCTCAAGGTCTGCATAAACGATCGCGTGACGCCGTATACTGTCAGCGCGTCGCTGGAGCTCTATGTGGACGGGAGGCGCGCGGAGATACCGGCCAACGTCGGCTTTGAGGAGGGCGGATGCCAGAGGTCCCTCTATACGCTCACCAACGACGGGACGATCTACGCCTCGTGGGAGGAGGAGTACCCGTTTGAGATTGGGCACTTTTTGTGGGTCTGGGAGTTTCCCCTGCGCGACATGGTCGATTCCGAGTCGAGGATACTCGTGGACGGGACAGAGTCGCCGAGGTTTATCGGCGCGCCTCTTGAGGACGGCAGGGTGTATGTGGGCGAGTTTAGGTCAAAGGCGTACGACGTGTCCGAAGAGTACGACTTTATGCCGCCAGAAGAGTAGCGGGTTCTGGCGCGCTGCGCGGCACTCGCCGTCGCACGTGCGCACAGTTTCGGGTTGCCGTTTTGGGCTGCCGTTTTATGACATTGTTTTGGGCGCCTGTTGCGGCCTGTCGCCATGGCCTGGCGTGACCATTATGGAAAGTTTTCCGTTCAAGAGGCCATGCGCAAGTGTCGCTTTCCATGGCGTTTCCAGGCCACGGCTCTAGTGGCCATGTTTTTTACACTGGCGAACTAGGAGTTTTTGCCCTGTTTCCAAGGTCTTCGTGTGAGTCCGGCGGCATGGACGCCCTATGAGAAATCCCGGGGCACGTGGCAGACTTTGGCTCTTCGGCATGGGCGGTTCAGCATGCATGTTTTTTGTGTCTTGGTTACGGGGCATTGTATGGCAACGTTTTTCCTGGCGCTGTAGTGGACTCGTGTTTCGTGGCACGGTTCCAGGCGGCGGCGCGCATGAAAGTGCTTTTCCCGGCACCATGGCGAACCCATGTTTCGTGGCACGGTTCCAGGCAGCGGTGCACATGGCAATGGAGCATTGTTGCTGCCCGTGCCGTGCGGCGCACAGCGCCGAGCGCTCTTTCACGGCAAGGCGACAATGCCATAAACTGGAGCTTTTGCCTGCGCAGTCGGCCGCAAGGCCGGCGCATCCCCGCCGGAATGGCATGGCAGCGCGCCAGGCATGGTGCCCCATTGCCCACAACCCGCACGTTTGCGCGCATGCGCGCCCCGGCACGGGCGGCATGGAGGCTGCTGCCCGTGTCGACTGTTGTGGCCGGC
>RHFA01000153.1 GCA_003724275.1 Thaumarchaeota archaeon S13 | reverse complement strand
CATCCTCGGTGTACCTCGCCGCGCCTAGCCCGACGGCCCTCTCCATGGCGTCGTACATCCACTCCTCGCCCATGCCCCTGCCGTCCCCTATGGGGCCGCGCAGGTAGAGCACGCCGCACATGTCGACCCTCATGGCCCCGGAGAACCTTGCGGCATGGATGGCCGACTCGTTGACGAACTCGCCCCACCTCTCCTCCACGCGCCTCATCGCCTCGGTCGTCGCCATTGGGCGGCCGGCGTCAAGGAGCACGGTGGCCAGGCGCACGGCGAGCTCGGCGTCGAGGCGGTCGGCCCACGGCGACAGGGCGACGGCCTCGCGGATTGCAAAAAAGAGATCCTCGCGGCGCGACTCGTCGCGCTCGGCGTGCGGCACGAGCTCGGCCGCGGCGTCGCTGGCCCTCTCGGCGGCCCGCCTCGCGCGGCGCCTCTCCTCGGGTCCCATGCGGGCGTCGACCCTGGCCTTGCGGCCCTTCTCCCGTATTATCTCGACGTCTGACATTGTCCCGATGCCCTCGCCCCACGGGCGCCCCGCCGGGGGCGCCTCCTCCTGCCGCACGGCCGCCGGTGCCGCGCGCTGCCGCGTCGCGCCGTCCATGGCGTGCGCGGGGCAGGTGGGGGTTATATGTCTTTAAACGCCACGCCCGCCCTGGTGGGCCATTAGGCGCGGCTTTTGGCGCCAATGGGCAAAGTTGCGCACAGGCGGCTCTGGAAAGCGGCCGGCGCGCGTGCCCGCCCCTGCCCCGCCGCCGGCCTTTGCCGCGTGCCATGGCGGCCCCCGGATAGCCAGATGCGCGCGCTTTGGCTAAAGGCGGGGCTTTTGTCCAAGAGCCCGTATCCCTGCGCGGGCCGCCCTATTCATACAGCACCTCCACCTCGAGGCGCTTGAGGCGCTCCAGTTGACTGTGGGCCTTGAGATCCAGATGGCGCCGGCGCGCCATGACGCGCACCCCCTTACGCACGACGCGCGCGCCGTCGGGAATGCGCACCTCGCACTCGTAGGCGTTTGCGGCCGCCTTTGGCGAGTCGATCTCCTCGTGGTCGCCTGGCAGGCGGGCCCTGAACGGGTGGTACTCGACGACGAGCACTGGGGAGAGTATGTGTTCCCGCGATATGTACATCTTTACCTGGTTGGCGGCATGCTGCCCGAGCTTGAGGTTGACGGACATTGCGGTAAACCTGAGTTTGTCGCGCCGCCTGCGCACAAACATCCCCCTCTCCACGGCGTCGGCGGCCTCCTTGGCGGCGCGGGTCGCCAATGCCATGGGCGGCGGCTGCCTTGGCGGCGGCCTCTAGCGTACGGGGCATGAGAATGGCGTCCAGGCCCTGGCCATTTTCACTACGAGTGCCGCCGAGGCGCGCAGGCCGAGGAGCCGCATGGAGTGCGCCAGGGCCACACATCCCAAATGCTGGGATGTACAAGTGGCCTGGGGACGGCTTGCGCGGCGGCTTCAGCCACGGCAGGATGCCCATCTCCTGGCAGACTTCCGGCAACACTATCATTTTGAGCACCGCCTTTGGGTTCCGCCGGCCAGGTCGCCGTTGCTGGCGGCCATGGCGATGATGGCCAGGATCGTGCCGCCCCCGTGCTTTTTGTTGTGCCGGGTGGAGGTGTGGAGGCCGCCTGTGGCAGGGGCAATCTCCCGCCTCACCGCCGCCATGGCGCTGCTGCCCCCCGTCATGTCCCTGGCCGCCTGCGTCGTCTTTTGCCGCACCATCGGCGCCTCGCCATGGTTCCCCAATTGATCTGTTTGGGCCGCACCCTGGCGTGGAGCCCACTTTTGGAATGTGTGAGGCTGGTGTCGCTGCTAACGACCGAAACCGCATCGGCGCCGCGAATCTCCAGTGCACACGCTATGGAGGCGGACAGCCGGGGCGCGACAGCGACGGATCCCGCATTCCCACTATAGTGTCTCGCACGGCGCCGCTGCGCATTACGCCATCGCAGATGCCCATCATCTGGCCCTAGTTGGCTCCCTGCCCGCCTACTCGGGGCGGCCGCCGGGATGCCGCGCATGCGGCAGGGCGCCCCGGCGTCGCCTTGCCTGCTGGCGCCGGCGAACGCCGGGCAGGCCTCCCGGGGCCGCCGTGGGCGCCGCGCCGCATGCGCGCCCCGTCTCACGCATGCGCCCCCCTGTGGGCTCTTGGGGGTGGCCCCGGGCTGCGCGGCCCTGCCAGGGGGGCAACTCTTGGCGGATCCGGCCGCTTGGCCCCGCCGCCCGCGCCTCTGCGCCGAGGCGGCCGTGCGTGGGGGGGGGGCTCCTGATGGCCCGCAGGGCATCCCCGCGCAGGCGTGGAAATGATTTCGGGAACCCACAGTGGCGCTTTCTGGCCCGATTGGTTAATAACCCCCGGTCTTCGCGCGCGCCGCCGATGGCGACGCAGGCCATGGCAGACGGCCCCCTCGAGCGCGCGGTGAGCGAGACAAAGAGGTACATGGCGAGCATCGCAAGCGACCCGGAGGCGTGCCCCATGTTCCCCGTGGTGAACGAGTACAACGGGACCGGCGAGGCGCTCTGCTACATCCAGGGGTACCTCGCCGGCCTCGTCGCCGCAGCGGGCCAAAAGCCCACAAAGGCCAGGATGGACGAGCTCGTTCTCGACACGCTCAACGACCCCAGCATGCGCGACATTATCCTAAAGGTGCAAGCCGACGTAAAGTATCTCGACACGCCCTACCCGCCTCGCGAGTTCTGAGCGGGGAGTGGAGCCGCAAGCTGTTACAGGTGCGCCTGGCGGCGTTGGCGCGATGACGCAGCGGGGCGGGCCGAGGATTGCGAGGCTTGTGGGCGACTTTAACCATAGCGACATAGCCACGCGCCGCATGTTTGGCGACTCGGCCGACGTGCTCCCCATGGACAGCCTTGACGCGTGCCTGGGAGAGGTTCCCGCGCGCAGGGCAGATATTGCCGTGGTGCCCGTCCACAACACGGTGAACGGCGAGATTCGCGGCGCGGGCGGAGTCCCCTTGGCGGAGATGGCGGAGTCCATGGGCCTGCGCGTGCTCGCCACGCTCGAGCTCCCCGTGGACCACGTGCTGGCGTCGTTTGGGAACATAGGGGAGATCGCCACCGTGTACTCAAAGGACGTTGCGCTCGGGCAGTGCTCCAGGATCATAGAGGGGCACGGGTGGAGGCAGCTCTCGGCCGTCCCGGGCAACATCGTCCCGCTCAGCACGGCGAGCGCCGCAAGGCATGTGGCAAGAAAGCGGGCTCGCGCCATTGCGGCGATCTGCAGCGAGGAGGCCGCCGCGCACTATTGCGTGCCCATAGTGCTTAGGAACATTGCGGACTCGCCGGACAACGCCACCACCTTTCACGCGTATGTCCGGGCTGACTCGACCATCCCCGCGCCGGAGCCCCGCGGGCCGTAGCGGCGGCGGGCGCGTGTGCGTGACTGATCCTGAATCACGGCTACAGGCCGCGCCGCACGTCACGGCACTGCCGCAAATGGGCCAGGCCGTCCCAGACTCCTGCGCCTGGCCCGCACCATGCAGGACAGCTCGCGGATCCCCGGCGGGTGCGGGAGGGAGGCGCCGCACGCGATGGCCACAAGGAAGAGAAAAAAGCGCGAGGGCTGGGGGCCGGAGGGAAAGCACGTCGCGTTCGCGACCAACAGCCCGCCGCCCGGCCCCGACGACCTGTACCCCCGCAGGTGGGGGATCGAGACCGGGCACAGGATGCCAAGGCAGGCGCGCATGCGCACGTCGGGCAGGGACGAGAACGTCAGGACGTTCTGCCTCGTGGTGTCGCTCATGGCGCACAGCGCGCGGGCCATGATGCACTCGGACAGGAGAGCCGGCGGGGACTGCAGGAGGGCCAGGACGACGCCGCTCAAGATGATCATGGTGCTGTCAACCTGCGGCGCTCTCGGCGTCCGGCTGGAGCAGAGGCCTCCGCGCAGGCCGCCCCGCCCCCCCTAGCGGGCGCGCAGGCCTCTACATTTGGGATCTGTGGGTGCGGAGGCCGCGCGCGGCCGGGGCGATCGCCCGCCTCGCCGACGCCAGGGCGCTTTGGTTCCCCGCCATGTCCCTGGCCATCTGCGTCGCCCCCCGCGTGGCCTTTTGCCGCGCCATCGGCGCCCCGCCAGGATCCCCTAATTGATCTGTTTGGGCCGGGCGCGGGGCCTACATTTGGGATGTGTGGCGCTAGCTTTCACGCGCGACGGCGGGCACCATGTCGCGCCCTTTTGCGATGTCTGCCCACACCGCGCCGACCTCGGCGCGCGCGGCGCACGCGTACACCGTCGCCTCTGCCCACGTGACCCGCCTGTCGTCGCCGTGGTCATCCCTGTCCAGCATCTCGGCCAGGCCCGGCGGCGCGCCGTACTCTGTTATCCCCCTGGCCACGGCCTCGGCGGCGGCGAGCTCGCGCTCCGTGAGCGCGGCGGCAGCGCCGGTCATCTCTATGCCATTGTCGGTGTACCTCGCCGCGCCGAGCTCGACGGCCCTCTCCATGGCATTGTACATCCAGTACTCGCCCATGCCCTCGTCGTGATCCATGTCGTGCGCCAGGTAGAGCACGCCGT